>JBBQAD010000084.1:0-9886 GCA_038315885.1 Fibrobacteria bacterium
CATGGTATTACAGTCACAAGGATTGATCCTTAAAAATCCTGCCAGCACAGAGGATGGAAGTATCATGCGTTTTCAAGGAGTCATTGTCTCAGTTGATGAATCATTCAGCACCGATAGTGCCGAAGAAGAGATTATGCAGAAAATTCCCAAGCTCTGGGAGAAAGCCTTACTGGGTAAATTTCCGCTTTTTCTGATCGCCCCCAAGACATACGAAGGCTTTACGCTTAAAGATCAAAGAGTCTTTTTTATCAATCGTTGCGATAGTTTGTCACAGCTCAGCGCCAATCTGATTCGGGCGATGGCCGATTGGCAGGGTTCGAACTGATTCTCGGTTATGCCCGAGAGGTAAACAAAGCGTTTCTCTAGTGTGCATCCAACCAATTATCCCCAATGCCCATTTCGACCACAATGGGAACTTTCATGGGCAGAGCCGTGCGCATGGCCTCCTCTACCAAATCAGGCACCGCTTCCATTTCATCGCGATGTAAATCAAATACCAATTCATCATGAACCTGGAGTAACATTCTAGACTTCACTTTTTTTGCTCTCAATAGGTGATGAATTTTAACCATTGCCAACTTGATCATGTCCGCTGCCGTGCCTTGAATAGGGGCGTTGATGGCAACTCGCTCCGCAGCCTTCATAATTGTTCCATTGCGAGAATGAATATCGGGAAGATAACGTCTTCTCCCCGTAACAGTTTCCACAAAACCCTTGTCATGTGCAAAGGCAATGGTATCATCGAGCCATTGGCGTAGTTTGGGATAGGTATTAAAATACAGTTCAATAATTTCTTTGGCTTCCGTTCGGCTGAAATCCGAACGTTCGGCCAGACCAAAGGCCGAGATACCGTACAGAATTCCAAAGTTTACAGTTTTTGCGCGTCGCCGCATATCCGCATCGACCCGTTCGGCTTCTACATGAAACATGCGACCCGCTGTAGCCGTATGAATATCAAAGCCGCTTCGAAAGGCATCCAGCATGGCCTCATCACCGCTTAGCTCGGCGGCAATACGCAATTCGATTTGAGAATAATCGGCAGCCAGCAATAGATAATCTTTGTCTCTGGGAACAAAGGCGCGCCGAATTTCTTTTCCGAGCTCACTGCGGATAGGAATATTCTGCAAATTAGGATGATTGGACTGTAACCTTCCCGTTGCTGCTACGGCCTGTTCGTAAGTGGTATGGATGCGACCTGTATCTTTATGCACAAAGCCGGGAAGTGCATCGACATAGGTACTCTTTAATTTGGTAACCTGGCGATAATCCAGAATTTTTTGCACGATTTCATGCCGACCGGCCAAACGCTGTAACACTTGCTCGTTGGTGGCATATTGCCCGGTTTTTTGGGTGCGCTTGGCTTCGGGGTCTAGGGCTAGTTTTTCAAAAAGTAATACACCCAATTGCTTTGGTGAATTCAGGTTTATTTCTTCTCCGGCCAGTTCCCGAATTCTTGCAGAATACTCCCGCATCTGTTTTTCTAAATCGAGGGAAAACTCTTGCAGAGCCTTGGTGTCGACCCGTATTCCCTCCCGTTCCATGCCCGCCAAAACTGCGATTAATGGGCCTTCAATTTCGTAGAGCACCCGTGTTTGATTGCTTTCAGCTACCCGATTTGCAAATTCATCTGACAGCTGCAGTGTGACATCAGCATCTTCGGCGGCATATTCGCACACTGTCTCCACAGCCACTTCAGACATGTTTTTTTGACCTGATCCTTTGGGGCCAATCAGTTCAGTAATAGAAATGGGTTTGTAACCCAATAGATCTTCTGATAGGGCATCCATATTTCTTTTCTTGTCGGGCATAGTCAGAAAGGCAGCTAACATCGTATCCATCAAGGCACCTTGTACTTCGAAACCGTGCCAGAGTAATACAGATACATCGTATTTGCAATTGTGACCAATTTTTTCAATGGCAGCATTGCTGAAAAATTCACGGAATTCTTCTAGAAGTACTTTGTTATCATCGCAGATGCCTGGAAAGGGTACATAATAAGCTTCATGGGGCTGCCAGCAAAAAGCAATACCCAGTAGATCACATGATTTGGGATTTAAACCCGTTGTTTCAGTATCAAAACAGACGCGTTTTTGCTGCACTAGTTTCTGAATTAAACTCATGCGTTCACTGGCTGTATTAACCAAGTGATAGCTATGAAAGACGCTTTTCGCTGTACTGAGTTCACCGGCAATCTCTCCCTGGTGAATATCGTCTCCACCTGTATCACTGTTCTCGGTGGAGCTTGAAGCGGTAGCTGATTTAGCCTTCGTGGAATCATTGGAATGAGCTGCCTTGGGCGAAAAATCCATTTCCAAGGCAAAATCCTGACCAAAAAGCCGGGTTCCCAGGGTAGTGAATTCCAGTTCTTTAAAAAGCGCCTTGGTCGCCTCATCATTTCGGCTCTGAATCGATAACTCTTCAATCGTCCAGGGAATAGGAGATTGTCTATCGATTGTGGCCAGGCGTTTTGACAAAATCGCTTGTTCGCGAAACTTAATCATGTTCTCTTTTTGCTTGCCTTTTAACTCATCCACCGACTGTAACAGTGTTTCTAGATTTCCATATTGAGCAATCAATTTTTTGGCAGTCTTTGGGCCTATACCTGGCACACCGGGAATGTTATCACTGGCATCTCCCATCAATCCCAAGATATCGATCACCTGTTCAGGGCGTTCAATTTCCCATTCTGTCTGTATCTCTTTGATTCCCCATACATCGAAGCCCCCCATTTTAGAAGGCTTATACATGACTGCATGTTCTGAGACCAATTGGCCATAATCTTTATCAGGAGTGACCATACAAGTGTACACACCCAGGTTATCTGCCAGGGTCACCAAGGTGCCCACGATATCGTCGGCCTCCCAGCCCGGAAGCTTCAGAGCTGGAATGTTGAGGGCGGCACAGAGTTTATAAAGATAAGGAATAGCTATCGAAAGCTCTTCCGGCATAGCTTCCCTCTGAGCCTTGTATTCAGAGAATTCGCGATGGCGAAAGGTGGGTTCTGAGGTATCAAAGGCCACAGCCATGTGGCTGGGTTTTTCTTTTTTTAAGAGATCGAGCATTACATTGGCGAAAACGAAAATCGATGATGTATTCATTCCTCCCGAAGTTTTGCGAGGGTTATTGATCAATGCAAAATGACCTCGATAAGCCAAGGCCATTGCATCAATTAGAATCAGCTTTTTATCGTCTCCACTCATGGATACTCCGGACTAAATTAGGGATGAGAACTTTTTGATAAACAATCCTGAATGTATTTCAGAGGATCGGGATGCTCCAACAAGGTCCCGTTCTCCAGGGTTGGAACTAAAATTGCCTTGCCGCCCGCTGCTAGAAAAGCGTTAACATGCTTATGGGTGTCGTCAATTAGTACGCGTTCTGGGCCAGCAAGTAGTTCTTTGCGAGGAGTGATGGCGAAGTCGCGAAACCTTTTGCCAAAACGCTTATGAATCCACAACATTTTTCCTGAGGCTGAAGCCGGAGACAAAGTCGGCGATGAAGCGATTACCCAAGGGATATTCTGAGCACGAAGCAATTCGATTAGGGGCCGCGCGAAGTCTGTTTCTGGCATGTTCTCCCAAAAACTCCGACCCGCCTTTTCGATGCGTGCCCATAGCAGCCCCACCGGGATTCCGATAGCCTCATGTAGCGGAAGATTCACATGCTTGGCGATAGGTTTAGGTTTATCAAAAAGCTCGCAAGCTGCGGCGCTAAAATCACTCAGAACCCCATCCATATCCACTAAAACCAAGTTTGCCATCGTAATCATCTCTTCCAATTTTCCTTGAAGATAGCACTTCACCGGGAGACCGGAATGTGAAGCTGGCTGAACTTGGCTTAACCTGAATTAACTTGGATTAGGAACTTCTATATTACAGTGATGCTCAGATTGCGGGATAACATGGCAGGGCGAAAAAAAGAAGCTGCCAACCAGAAAATTGGGGCTGATTTTACTGTAAACACAGTGCTCTTTCTCTTGTGCTTAGCCTTCCTCAGTGCCTGCCAAGTGAAGAGCTTCATTCCTGGTAATGACTTTGTTAATTTGTACGTCGATTTAAAGCTGGTTTCTGTTCAGTTTGCCGGACAAACGGAACAGGCTGAAACCGCGAGACGGGTTTTGCTCTCGCAGTATAAAATTAGCCCAAGTCAGTACGAGAAATTGTACCAAACTTTATTGAAGCATCCCGATGCCTGGGATGGCTTCTACGCCAGGGTTCTTGAAAGACTTGAAAGACTTAAAAAACAAAGCATGAATGAGGGGCTTGAGAAACCTGAACTCTAATCTTTGGATACTTGGATACTTGGATACTTGGATATATAGATGCTGGAACTTTGGAAAGTTAGCCCAGATATTAAACGACAAAAAGGAGAACAAAAATGGCCAGTGAGAACATTGTAACCCTAACCGACGAAAATTTCGAAAATGAGATTTCTTCCCATACTGGAACTGCTCTGGTTGATTTTTGGGCTCCTTGGTGTGGACCTTGCCGCATGGTGGGACCCATAGTCGATGAAATTGCTAATGAATATGTGGGCAAAGTAAAGGTGGCCAAGCTGAATACAGATGAGGCTCCTGGAGTGGCGGCTAAATTTGGTATCCGCAGCATCCCCACCTTATTGATTTTTCGCGATGGTGCCGTAGCCCAACAGTTGGTGGGTGCCTATCCCAAGGGTAAAATTACCGAAAAATTAGAAGGCGTGCTCACTGGAGCATAATTTGTAGAAAAAATCAGGTTTGGGGTGCTAAGGCCTTCCAAACCTGGTCCTATTTTTTGACCGGGCTTTCTGCAAATCCTGCGCTATATTCCCTGCAAAGCAATTTATTGGAACGATTTTAATGGAATATTTGTTTTGGACATTGATTGGGCTCTTGGCCCACACCTATTTGCTTTACCCCTTAAGTCTTCCTCTTTTGGGCTTGATTTCTCGACGCCGTAAAACCGGAGATCCAAATAACCTCAAAGTTACCATGGTGATTGCCGCCTATAACGAGGAGGCCGTCATTGAAGAGAAAATCAAAAACTGTTTTGAACTCGATTTTCCCCAAAGCAATCTCGAAATATTAATCGGCTCTGACGGTTCCAGTGACCAGACCAATTCCATTGTGCGGCGCTATGCTGGCCGGGTCAAATTGGTGGAATGCGATCGCGGGGGAAAGTCGTCGGTACTAAACCGACTTATCCCAATGGCAACAGGCGATATTCTTGTTTTTTGTGATGCCAACACCATGCTGCTTAAAAATGCTTTGCAAAAACTTTTGGCTCCCCTTGTTGATAAAAAAGTGGGCTGTGTATGTGGACGCTTGGTATTACACGATTCGGGTGCCTCAGCGCTCAGCATGGGTGAAACGGTTTATTGGAATCTGGAAAGTGAAATCAAAAAAATGGAAGGTCGCCTGGGTATTGTAATTGGTGCCAATGGAGGTATCTATGCCCTGCGCAAAGAACTTTTTCGGCCCATCCCCATTGATAAAACTACGATGGATGATTTTTTCATTACTTCCCAAGCCTTGAAGCAGGGAAAAGAAGCCATCTATGAACCACAGGCAATTGGCAGCGAAGAGACTTCAGCGGGAAGTTATGGAGAGTTCCATCGTAAAGTTCGAATTGGGCAGGCGAATTTCAACCAGATCCACCACTATATGGCACTCCTGCTCCCCCATCGACCCATGCTTGCTTACGGCTTTTTGTCCCACAAGCTCCTGCGCTGGCTTGGACCGATGATACTGCTGGCTCTTTTTTGCATCAACGTGCGGCTTTGGGGCCAAAGTCCGTTTTACAATTACAGTCTAATGGCACAATTCGCTTTTTATTTCACTGCTCTGCTAGGTTTTTTCTTTAGTGCCAGAGGTAATGGTACTGGACTATTCATGGTGCCCTATTATTTTACCTCCATGAACTTTGCTCTGCTCGTCGGCATGTGCCAGTCCATCTTCCCTTCCCGAGGCGGAGCGTGGACACGCATTGAACGAGGTACAGCGACCGCGCGATCCTCGGCCAATTAATCCAAGTGAAACAGTACTATCCGATTCATTTGAACCTGTCATTTTTCTTTGTAACTCTCTCCTCCCTGCTACTATTAATTCAAAGTCCGTCTCATGCTCTGCTTTCTTTTACAGGAAGTTTGGGAACAACAGTTAGCGGGGAGGCTGCGTTTAGCTATGATGCCAATGCCTTCTATCACATTGATGGTCAAAGCTGGTTAGGCATCCGTTACAGTCAGAGAGACTTGGATTCTGTATCACTGCCCACCTTGGGGCCCTCACTCTGGGTTCGTCTGCCCTTGGGAAGTGTTATTCTGCCCTATGCTGTGGCTTCGGTTAACAGCCCCCTCAACGACGAAAAAGGCTGGCTTTGGGATGCTGGAGGGGGCATCGATTGGAAGAACGGAAAGTACAGCAGCATTCTCTTTCAAGGCGGCTATGAATGGTATCGCTCCCATCGCGCCTGGTATGCGCACGTTGGGCTGCTCTTGGAATTCTAGGCTGAGTGTTGAATTAGCCTCTAGCCAATTCTAGCCAATTCTAGCCAATTCTAACCAATTCTTACCGCAACGGCCATCACATCATCGCCTAGTGGAGTATTTTGCACATAGGCGTTTACTTCGCTTTCCAAGGCACGGCAAATTTCTTCGGCATTGGGTTCTTCTTGTTTTCTGACTAGACGCAGCAGCCTAGGAAATCCGTAAGCTTGCCCCTTGGCATTGTTACAGTCGATCAAACCGTCGGTGTACCACAAAACGACATCACCTGAATGGATACGCACCTCGCGCTCTTCAAAACTGGCTCCAGTTTGGTCGCCCAGCCGCAGCCCGCTGCCCACTAGAACCTCAGCAGTGCCTTCGCGAATCCATAACGGCATTTCATGGCCTGCATTGGCATAGCGTAATCGCATGGATAATAGATCAATACAGGCGGCATGCATGGTCATCAACATACGACCCTCTCCAACTTTGCAGATCATTTCATTTAAAACCCGTAATACACCTGCCGGGGACAAGACCTCCGAAGCGGTTTCTTCGAGCAGCTTGTCGGCGGAGCCATTGAGTGAACATCGATAAAACTGGCTTTGTAACAGTTCTAATGATCTCACGAAGCCCGAAGCCATGGCCGCGATGAGGGCTGCAGGAACGCCATGACCTGTTACATCTCCCACGAAGACGAATAGCCGTTGATTGACTTCATCTTCGAAAAAGGCGTAAAAGTCTCCCCCTGTTTCACTGGCAGGGCGATGCCATTCAGCCAGTTCAATACCAGGTAGTGACAATGTATGCGTGGGCAGAAGGGTTCTTTGAACGAGTTCGGCCATTTGCAACTCGGCTTCGATGCGGGCATTCTGGGCTGCCTGAAGTATGAGAGCTTGGTTGGCCAGAGAAATACTGATAGAAGAACCCAGGGCTTCTCCAAATTCTAAATCAGTCGATGTTAACAAAGCCACCGGGTTATCGGGAGCAGCCTTTCCGACCAAGAGCAGCATGCCGCGAATTTTTCCCTCGACTCCCAGTGGAACACAGATGAGGTCATCGATACCTTCAGTTAAGACTCTCCCCACTTCATCGTCGCGCATCTCTTGGTCTATTTTCAGAATTGCAGATTTCTTGGAAGATAATACGGGCTTCCACAGCGGATGGCTAATTGGAAGTGAAATACCTAGCAATTTAATTTTATCTGCTTCACTTAAGCCTGCCAGACTGTGAATCCGAAAAGCATTTTCTTCACTGAGCAAAATGGCACAGCGTTTAGGGCTGATAATATCGCCCAGAGCTAGCAGCGCTTTTTCCATTAATCCTGAAAGCTGGGAAGTGGTATGCAAGGATTTTGCTGTTTCATTCAAGGCCTCGATCTGATTTTTTCGCCTAGCTAGAGACTCTGACATCTGGTTAAAGGCATAGGCGAGGTGTCCCATTTCATTGCCGCTAGTAACAGAAATTCGGTGCTTATAATCCCCTTTTCCGATGATGTCGACCGCTTTTACCAGGCGGTGAATAGGTCTTAGCAACCATTCCGAGATATACAGTGATGTGATTAATACACCTCCAATACCTGCCATCAGGCTCCACCAGGCTTGCGAGGTATTTGCAAATGCTCCCGAGAAAAACAGAGAAAGCGCGATGAGAACACTGAAGACCAAAGTGAAAACGCTAGTTATCTGTGCCCTTAAGCTTAACCGCTGCTTAAGTACCCCCTGCTGTTTCAGGTTGAGATCGCTGCTGGCCCGCAGCTCCCGAACCTTGGATACCAATTCGCTGCTTGAAATCGGCTTTCGCAAGTAGGCCTGTGCTCCCAAATTCATCGCCTGTATTACTGCGTGAAGAGCTTCTTGGGCTGTAACAACAATGATAGCCAAGTGAGGGTCGATTTTCCGAGCCCGTCGTATCACTTCATGACCCGACATATCAGGCAGACCCAAATCAACCACCAGGCAATCGAACTTTGCCGCCCTCAATGCCTCCAGGCCGCTTCCGGCAGTATCCGCACTCTGTAACTCAACACTTTCGGTTACTTGTCGACTGAATATTTTCTGATACAGTTTTAGCGTTACGGGATCGTCATCAATACAAAGAATGCGCATGGAAACTTAAAATTCCTGTCAACCCAATTAAAATCCATCCATGCGGGAAAAGTGCGAAGGGTCTGGCGCAAGCGCATGGGTAATCGAATACTCTTTCTGGATTGATAAATCAACTTGAAACATCTGATCGTTGGGCAGTCGAACTCCATCATCATCGGTTAGCACTGTTACTCTGGGTTTCGCAAATTCTTTTCCTCCACTATCGATGACCCGCGCGATTTGACTGGTATTGAGTTTTACCAATGAACCCAAGGGAAAGAGAGACATGCAGGTCACGAAATTTCGGATGTGGACTAAATCTAGAAGGCCCATTCGGCCCATACGAATTACAGCTTCCATGGCTTTATATGGAGTGTGCCCAACCCGATGGGGCCGAGAACTCGATAAAGATTCGTATACATCAGCAATGGCGATTATCTGGGCATAGGGATGGATAAAGCGTCCCTTTCTTTTCTTGGGATAACCCGAGCCATTGCTGCGCTCATGATGTTGATAGGCAGCCAGACAGACATAATCAGGAATCCCCGGTATTCGATCTAAAATGGAGTATCCTAAGATCGGGTGCTTTTGTATCTCAAATCGCTCCATATTGGCAAATTTGCCATCTTTCATCCGTACTGTTTCAGGCACCAAGACCATGCCTACATCAGATAAAAATGCGGCTTCGCCGACTCGAATAATATCTTCACCCGCAAAACCGGCCTGCAAGGCAATATTCATGGAAAGCAGTGTCATATTAAAGGAATGGTTATAGATATAATCGGTGAAACTGTTTTCATAAGAAGCCAAATTGAGAATAACGGCCTTGTCGGTGGTCAAAGTCAACAGGATTCTTTGTATCACCGTGCGGATATCTTTTTGTGAGACACCCGAATTGCGGCGCAAGTTTTCAAAGATCTGCTTGGTCATCTCGATGCCGCTGCCGTAAAAATTTTCTTGCTCCAATTTGTATGCTTCGTTGCGCTCTTTAACCGATATTTGTTTACAACTTTGAATTAGCGCCACTCCTTTGGAGGGGGGAGTCCAACTGCCCCTATCCACCTTCACATCTAGCTGAACCACTTTGGGAGCTTTTAGCAGCTGTTGCAAACCATCTTGGCCATAGGAAATGGTCTTCTGTAACAGTTCCGCTAGGTCACTACCAGGAGGTGCATTCGTGGGGATAACATTGGTGATGACCGTACCAGGCGGTACCGTGTTCGTTACATTTGAGACACTCTGCTGGGCTTTTAGCGGAGGGAGCCCGCTTATCGAAGCACTCGAACCTAACCCTATGTTTTTTGGCTGATTGCTTCCTGCTTCTGTTATACCATTAA
>JBBQAD010000256.1:0-5619 GCA_038315885.1 Fibrobacteria bacterium
GGGCCAGCACATCCAGAATAAAACGATGTAGGCAATTGGAATAAAAAACAAAGATTCAAAAAGAGGAAATATTCCATTCTCCAAAAATTGAGCTGCAAAGCGAACATCGTCAATGATGTTGCTGATAAGCGTGCCGCTATGGGAACGATCATGGTATGAGAATGACAATTGCTGCACAGTTGCATAGATGCGTTGCCGAAGGTCGCGCATCACCTCTTGACCCAGGTAAGATTGTCGCACGGTTCTTTGGTAGCTTAGAAGCCAGCGAAGTCCGCCAATCGCCAGCACGCAGAGCGGTAAAATCACGAGCTTCAGAATGTAATCTGATGAATAAAGTTTGTGCAAAAAGGAAATACGCAACGGTTCTCCCCGAACTGCATCGATATATAACTGTAATACTTTGGGAAACAACAATTCTGTGATATTGAAAACAAATACCAACAGAATCGTGATAATCAGCGGTTTAAGACGGGGTTTGAGACAATATTTGAGCAGCGATCCGGTCGCCCTGAATTTCGACATTTCCATTAGCAGATCCTGAGAAGGGATCTAAGAATGTTGGATGAAAGCTGAAAGAGAAAAAATGAAAAGAATAGAATGCAGAGATTAAAGCTTTAGAATGGTTAATCGATGGAAACTGTTTTGTGAGCCCCGTTGCGGGTCAGATAGTCCATGACATCAAGCCTGCCATTGGTGGAAGCTGCCATATAAGGCGTCCAACCTTCAATATCATTCACGTTGACATCAGTACCTTGGCGCACCAATTCCTGAACCACCATTATATCGCCGCTCGCCGCTGCCTCGATCAGTCTTTGGGAATTAGACTGTTCTAGAGAAGGGCGATTAGCGCAGGCACAGAGACCAAGGGCAAAGAAGCAGCTGAAGAGAATGGGATTGAGAAGGAAGGATTTTCGTTGCATTTCTGCCTCCAAGACTCCACTATTAAACCACAATTACGGATGAAAAGCTGTGATCAAGAGCACAGTAATTTCAGAAGAGGCGATAATTCTTGAAGATTCTTAAATTAAACCCTTGCTATGCAAAGCCTGAAGTCCTTAGTTTTTTGCAATGAATAATGCAATGCCAGCCCGATGGCTCTATTCTATTCTTTGGCTTTCACTCGCTCCCTCGGCTTTTTGCCAAGCCATTCAGTCTCCAGACCTCTCCAGAATGGAACTTTTCCCAGCAGATAATCCCTGGCACTGGGATATCACGAGTTTTGATATCCATCCGCGCAACAGTGCTTATTTACAATCAATTGGAGCAAGCAAAGCGCTTCACCCTGATTTTGGAACTGTACTCGAAGGTGCCGCTTGGGGGATTCCCTATATCACTGTTTCAGCTAGCCAAGCCAAGGTAGAGATACACTATACACACTATGGCGACGAAAGTGACCCGGGGCCTTATCCGATTCCATTAAGTGCACCAGTCGAAGGTGGCTCTTCCTCTTCAGGAGATCGACACGTTATCGCTGTAGACACCACAAATCAAATTCTTTATGAATTGTTTCACGCCTTCCCTAAGGCGAATCGATGGGATGCCTCATCGGGTGCCGTGTTTGATTTGAAAATCAATGACCACCACCCAGAAAAGTGGACCTCTGCAGATGCCGCAGGGCTACCGATATTACCTGGTTTATTGCGTTATGATGAAGTGTATATCAAAAAAAATATAGACCACGCTATTCGCATGACTGTAAACTTGAGTCAAAAAAAATACCTCTTTCCCGCGCGTCATTATGCTTCCTCTTCTACCGATCTCAATCGCCCTCCCATGGGTCTTCGCTTTCGCTTGAAAAAGAATTTCGATACCAGTTCCTTTTCTGCTCCCAATCGGGTCATTCTTCGGGCCATGATGAAACACGGGCTTATAGTGGCGGACAATGGCGGCGACTGGTTTTTCTCCGGTGCACCTGATTCTCGTTGGAATGATGACGACATCAACGAATTAAAGAAAGTCAAAGGAAGCGACTTTGAAGCAGTACTTTCTATTCGGGAAAATGGAACGGTAGTCACGCCTCCTGATGTAACACTATCGATTTACAATTTGCCCTATCGTTTAGGGAAATCGGCAGGCAAGGTAATTCAGTATCCCTTTTTCACAATGGGGAATGTCCAAACCAGATTTTTACAAGGATCAAATGCAGGCTCAATTCAAATACGGAGGCTGGACGGCAGGAGAGCGAGTTATGCCGGTACCGTAATACTAAATGTACTGCCTTGACCGTGTTCGCTTACGACTCCAACCGAACCATTATGCGCTCGAGCAATGTGTTTCACAATGGCCAAGCCTAAACCTGTTCCTCCGACATCGCGGCTGCGCGCCTTATCTACCCGATAAAATCTTTCAAAAATGCGAGGTAGGTATTCCACCGGAATTCCCACACCCTGATCACGAACCGTGAATTTTAGCCATCCATCTTTGTTAACTGCGCTAATCATTACATTATCACCATTTTCACTGTATTTAATAGCATTGTCGATGAGATTAATTAATGCCTGTTCCATAAGCGAAGAACTAACCATTCCCATTAGCTCGGGTTCTACCTGAACTTGAAGCGAAATTTCCTTTACCTCGGCTTTTGTTCGACAGAGATCCACAGCCCGCTCCAGAAGAAAGGCGATACGCACCCGCTCCACTGGCATCTGACCATCTTCCATTTCCTTTTCAATTTTCGAAAGTGCCAGTAAATCTTCAATAATGGAATTTAAACGTTCAGAATGTTTGGCAATGATGTGCAGAAAGTGAAGACAATCCTCTGAGTTCTTATATGCACCGTCACGCAAAGTTTCTACAAAGCCTTTGATTGATGTCAAAGGTGTTCTTAATTCATGAGATACATTGGCTACAAACTCCTTGCGCATATTTTCAAGATTTTTCACCTTCGTAATATCGTTACAGACTAGCACTAAACCAGACTGCCTGCCTTTTCCGTCGCGCAGCGGTGAACCATTTAGTTGTAAATGTTGAGTTACGCCGTTGGGGCTTTCCTGGCTAATCTCTTGATGCATGGGTTCTTGGGAATGCATCAAACGATGAACAAAATCGAGCACCGCTTTTTTTCGAACCACTTCTCCCAACAGCCTCCCTTTGCAGATTTCATGACGTATTTGAAACAGTTCAATTGCGGCTGAATTTAAAATGATAATTCTTTCTTCCGAGTCGACCGCAATTACTCCTTCGCTCATACCCGTCAAGATGGCCTCCTGTTCGGTATTGATTCGACTGAGCTTGGAGATTCTGTCACGCATCTGAGCGGCCATATCATTGAGTGCATCAGCCAAACTCGAAATTTCCATGGAAGCTGTTACATATATTTTTGAACCGAATTCTCCCTTGGCAAAATTCTCGGCTCCCTTACGCAGTGATTCAATCGGCCTCGTGATACGATGGGCCAGCCAAAAGCTGACAATGACGGCCAAGAGGGCGACGATCAGGCCCCCTTTAATTACCCGAAAAATGATTTCTCGTAAGATACTGTTAATATACTGAAGAGGTAACGAAACTCGAACGATACTGCTATTGACTCCCTCTACCAAAGGCGGAAGAGCGATATACATAAACTCTCCCTTTAAAGTGTTACTTACGCGGATGCTTTTTCCCACCATTCCTTGAAAGGCTTCTTGAATTTCGGGTCTATCCCGATGGTTATCCAATTTTTGAATCTGTTTATGGGAATCTCCCAACACGACACCGTCGGCGCGAATGATTGTAACTCTCGCTCTGGAGTCTTTTGCCAAAGCTTTACACGAGCTGTCGGGGTCTTGCTGACTTCTGCCTTCAAGATAGGGTCGCAGATTTTCCTGGATCAACTCTCCCTCAGCAAGCAGGGTGCGATGGAGATCCTGAATGTAAAACTCACGAATCGAAATAGTGGAATAGAAAGTGACCGCAAAAAGTGAAACCAGGCTTACCACAAGAATCGAGGGAAACAAGCTCCAAATCAGGGGTTTTCTTTGCATTAGCTTGGTTAGGAATTATTCCTTAAACCGGTAACCCACGCCACGCACAGTTTCGATGTACTGGCCTGCATCGAGCAACTTTTTGCGAAGTCCCACGACCATAACGTCAATGGACCGCTCTGTGACGATGTAGTCATCGCCGTGAACCGAAGCGACTAATTGCCCACGGGTAAACACCCAACCTGGCCTTTTTGCCAGTGTATGCAAAATTTTGAATTCACCTACTGTTAACACTAAGGGGATGCCATTGACTGTGACTTCATGTCGACCGGGATGGATGGCCAATTCCTTAATAAGAAGCTCTTCACCATCTTGTTTGTTACCGCCGGGCTCAGTTTCACCTCTTCGCAGCACGGTTTTGACGCGCGCCAATAAGACTCTGGGGCTAAATGGCTTTACGACATAGTCATCAGCACCAATCTCTAGACCTGAGACGACATCGGCTTCTTCTCCTTTGGCAGTAATCATGATTACGGGGAGTGATCGAAACCTTTCTTCCCGCTTTAGGCGACGGCATACTTCTAGACCGTCAATGCCGGGCAACATCAAATCCAGCAAAATTAAATCAGGAACCTTTTCACGTACTGCCAGTAACAGGCCTTCACCGTTTCCAAAACCTCTAACTTGAAAGCCTTCTTTGGACAGATTGTATCGAATTAGTTCTTGGATATCGGGATCATCTTCAACTAGATAAATATTTGATTTCATCACTATTTAGCGCAAGACCTTCCAGCGCAGAGACACCAATTTTGCCGTCAAATTCAACAATAATATAAATAGCACTAAGAGAAAGGAAGCGCCCCAGGCTAGCGTATGCCAGTCTTCGTAGGGACTAATTGCATAGTTGAAGAGAATCAGCGGCAGCGAGGCCACTGGTTTGAATAAATTGGTGCTGATATAGGGATTCCCAAAAGCTGTAAATAAAAGAGGAGCAGTTTCTCCCACAATACGTGCAAAGGCTAAAAGTACACCTGTTACCAATCCTGAAATTCCAGCAGGCAGAACTACTTTTAAGATGGTTGTCGAATAGGGTGCTCCTAGAGCAAAAGCAGCTTCTTTTAAGGTACTGGGGATTAACTTCAGGGTTTCTTCCGCAGTGCGCACCATAATTGGTAACATCATAATCGCTAATGCAATCGAACCCGAGAGCGCAGAGAAATGTCCCATTGGTTTCACAACCCAGGCATAGACTAGAATACCGATTACAATCGAAGGCACCCCTGAAAGCACTTCCATACTAAGGCGAATCCACTTGGCCGGTCCCTTGTTCGAAAATTCTGAGAGATAGACTCCTACACTTATTCCGATGGGAACTGCCATTACACAGGCAACCAAGAGTAACAATGCGCTTCCGACCAAGGCATTGGCGATACCACCGCCTGATTCACCCACGGGTTTGGGTATTTCCACAAAAAAATTCCAGTTGATAGATTTCCAGCCCATCTGCACAATGAAGTAAAGAATGAAACACAGGGGCGCTGCAGCAATCGCACTGCCGGTACAAATCAGCGTCTTGAAAAGAATGTTTTTAATTTTCCGAACTCTTGTCGTCATCTAATTATTTCTCCGGTGGCTAAACCGATCCACCACTGCTTTTCCTTACCTATACTCCCAAGCCCGAACCTCTGGGCCGAAAACTATGCATCACATAACGTCC
>JBBQAD010000269.1:0-5536 GCA_038315885.1 Fibrobacteria bacterium
ATCCAGTGTCGTCAAGCCCAATTTTGCTTTGCGAAGGCCGTCTTCACGCAGCGTTAACATGCCTTGTTTTCGCGCCAAGTCGCGCAGAACTGATGCATCGGCTTTGTTTACAATGGCAGTGCGAATTTCATCCGTCAGGGGCATCACTTCAAAGAGTCCTAAACGCCCCTGATAGCCACTTTGTCCGCAGTGTAAACATCCGCGACCCTGGCGATAGCCTCCCTCACCTTCCGGCAAATTCAATTCGGCACACAGCGCCTTGCTGGGAAGCATTTCTTCCGAGCAGCGGCTACAAACACAGCGTACCAAACGCTGAGCCGCTATCAAATGTATCGAAGACGACACCAAAAAGGGTTCCACTCCCATGTCTAATAGCCGAGTAACGGCACTGGGCGCATCATTTGTATGTAAGGTAGAGAGGACCAGATGGCCGGTTAAAGCCGAACGAATTGCAATATCGGCTGTTTCTCGATCGCGAATTTCTCCCACCATGATAACATTGGGATCTTGGCGTAAAATTGTACGCAATGCTCCCGCAAAGGTATAGCCAATATCCGCTTTAACCGCAGTCTGAACGATTCCATCTACTTTGTATTCAATCGGATCTTCCACAGTGGTGATATTAATTCCCGGAGTCTTAATTCGGTTGAGTGCGCTGTAAAGGGTCGTGGTTTTACCTGAGCCCGTAGGGCCAGTAACCAAAATCATTCCATGAGGTCTGCGTATCGCGTGATTCAGTAAATCCAGATGTTGCCGATCGAGGCCCAATTTTTCCATATCCAAAGCAACTGCGGTCTTATCCAAGATTCGAAGTACCACCTTTTCACCAAATTCAGTGGGAAGCGTGGAAACTCGCAAATCAACCATGCGACCAGAGCCCTCCACACGAATACGTCCATCTTGGGGACGGCGTTTCTCGGCAATATCCAAATTGGCCATCACTTTTAATCGGGCAACAACTTCCGCTTTGGACTGCGCATTGACCGTGCGATGGGGTTGAAGAATGCCATCAACGCGAAAGCGTATCACCATCTCGCGCTCGTAAGATTCAAAATGGATATCCGAAGCACTGCGATGAATAGCCTCACTCAAAACTTCGTGAACTAAACGAATAATTGGAGAGTGGGATGCTCCCGGACTTAAGATAAGCCGTTGATTTGCACCCTTTTCATTGGATTTATGCAAACCCTTTGTAGAACTCGTTTTACCCTGAGGAATGGATTGAAAATTGGTTTTGGCAGAGGAAGCTTGACCAGGGCGATAGTAACGCTGAATCATTTCTTCAATCGCACCCCGATCGCTAGTGATACAATCCACATCCAAGCCGCTCACCACTTGAGCGCTCTGGCAAGCATTTAAATCACAAGGATCTAAGACCGCCAGTTTTAGCCGCTCTCCAATTCGTTCCAATGGCATTACGCAAAATGCCATAGCCATTTCTAAAGGAATTAATTGTAACACATCAGAAGTCGGATCAAATTCAAAAATATCTAAGCATTTAGCGTGAAGAGTTTGCTGTAATATTCGCTTCGGGTCTTGCTCCTGTGTTATTCGGGATAAATTATCCGCCAAGCTATCCCCTGAGATACGAAGCTCTGATACGGCGGCTTTTACTTCTACTATCCAATCCATCTTAGATCCTAGGGACGGATAAACACTTTTTGATTGCGATTGCGGTGAAACAGGGGTCTACTTAAATGATTCTGTCCCTGAACATCAAGACGAATCCATTCATTTTGCAGGTTCTGACCCGCACTCAAAGAGTAGATGATATAACCCTTCGTTTTACTACTATCCCAAACCCAAAAAAGATTCTTCCATTCTGTAAATCCAGAAAATGAGGAAAACAATTTCGGATGAACAGTTGCGGTATCCAGTTCAATAGCATGGGTACTATCCATCGGGCTTGCATGGAATGTTACATGAATGCTGTCGGATGCATTTCCAGAGACTTTGAGGCTATCTAAGCTAGAGAAGCGCGCATAGACTGATTGTCCCATTGCCCACGTCAAAGGATTTAGTACTGTATCTCTGGTGAAATACACTTGATTTCCATGCTTTGGTAAAATCTCAATCCAAAGACTGTCTTTACGGCTCAATGAAAGCGGAAATTGCGCCTTTACTGTGGAAGGGAAACTCGCAGTCGAATAGATATCACTGAACAGTAACACCAACGAATCTAAGGCTGCCGGATACATTCTAAACAAACTCCATTGAGAATATGTCCGCGTGTCTCGAATGTAAATCAGAACACTGTCTACCTGCTTTGAGATACTGGTTCCCGTAGGCCAGGACCACTGCAACTTGGCAAAGTTGGTCGTTGAATCAGGTAAGGCTGAACTGTTGTCTTGCGTCGAATCGAAGCGAATATCTGTAGCAGAATTAAAGGCCGTTATTCTAAAATTGGAAGGAAATACTCGAGTGGTGTCAATGAGCTGAGGATTACGCACATAGAAAAAGCCCTGCACTCCAGGCCTGGTCAATCCGGGTGACAAAAAAGCATCTCCCACGGAGTTTTTTAATGCCAGTGTATACGTAAACAAATAGCCCTTGGTCCAGGGAGAATCTTTTAAGGTGACTCGAAGAAATTTTTTGTCTGCTGACTGGGTAAAGGGCGTCAAAAGCGGCAGTGCTGAATTCACCTGTCGAATGCTAAGCGTTACAATCGTATCGACGGCCTGATTGAACTGAAAAACCAAGGTATCTCCCGCCTCGATGGTATCAGCAGGAGCCTTGACCAGAAGAGGTTTATCCGTTAAGCCTTCAGAAGGGTCGAGTACAATAGCTGCCTGTGATTTCGCCAGTGTCACCTCAGACTTTGATATCTCTAACACTGCAGAAGGCTCTCTCGATACCGAATTGAGATAGATACTGATTTTTCCACCCATTTCAGGGATGGAATCGAGGACATAATACCCCAACGAATCACCCGAGTCATAGGTCAAGGTCTCAAAACTACGCGGGTAAAAAGAACTGTCACTGAGGGTAAATAAAACACGCGCAGACCCAAGTGGAAGCACCCCTTTGCCTGGAACCTTGCTAAAAATTTGGCCGCGTATCACTTGCGACAACGGCTGCAAGCTGATGTAATTGGTATTCACAGTTGAGTCAGATGGATGGGCAGAGGCTTGAATGCTAATCCATCGCCCCAAATAGCCCGCCTGTTCAATTCGCACGGTATTCTTACCCGCCGCTAATCCTTGAAGTCTGATTTCTCCATCACCATGGATGTCACCAATCTGACGAAGTTGACCCAAACTGTCGGTAAAAGTGGCAATGCCTCCTCTCAAGGCTTGAAATGATTCTGTACGGAGCCCAATTCGAGCTTGTATCCATCGAGAAGAATCCAAGACACCCGAAATGGGAACTAACTGTAAATGCAGGACAATTGGTTTAGCTCGGAAAAATACTGTGTCTCGTGCTGTTTGAACCGAATCGTAAATATCCAGAGGCTGATATCCATAACGAGTGAGGAGAATCAGATTTTGACCACTTTCAACTGAAGGCAAATCGATTCGACCCTGTGAATTCGAATAACTCTTTATAGTATCTAAACTGATGGTAATCAGTTCGATGGCAGCAGAATCAATGGGCAAGCCTGTTACACTATCGGTAACAAAGACGGTGTACTGAATCAACGGTTGATCGCTGGAATCGAGCGCATTATCATGGCAAGCCACAAAGTGAATCATTACAAAACAAATAGCGAATGCCGCGAAGGCAAGGCCAATTCGATTCCAACTTTTTCCAAACCGCGTAGAGGTCTGGGCTGTACCTTTAATCATCTTGCGCCTGGCACGAGTAGAAAGGCTAAAAGCTAGTAAAGTATGCTGAGTTAAATAATGGGCTATTCTTGCATTTTTGATAGAATTTCAGCGTTTTTATCGATTTATGAATATTCCTTTCATCTGATAGCTTTTATTTCTTTTTCTAGGGCTTGAATGCGCTTCTCTTGCTCAATCATTTGAAGGGATTGAACTTCCAAGTTTTTTAATAAACCCAAAATTGTTTTCTCAATGTCCAATCCTGATTGACCAATTTCTTGTTGGGAAGGAACGGATGGTAAGTGCTTATTCAAATGGAGAAAACGTTCTAGACTGTCCATACTAATTCGCTGATATTCCGGGGAGAAAACGTAGTCTGGTACAATCGACAATTCTGGAGTTGTAATAACCTTCTTTGCCACTATTTGATTCGTTACAATTTCATCCGGACCAATGCTTGTTGAAGATCCAGGTCCAAATACTATTGGGTTTGTGCTTCCAGATCCGCTATTTAAAACAATATCAATGGCCCTTTTTTCGTTATCCGCTGCAGTCTGGAAACCATAAGTTCTTAATACAAATTCCTTAGATGAAACACCACGTAGTCCTAATTCAGCACTTGTCACACCATTTGTATTCGTAAATTTTTGTGCACTTGTTAGCGGTGTAAAATCACCAATAAAAATATCCTTCTGAGTGCTTACATAGGAAGGGTCTTGCACACTTTGCATTCGTATATCGATAACTCCATTAGCCTCTGCTGGAATAGTCTAGGTATATTCACCCCAATTCGAACCGCGAGCAATGCCATGAGCTATTGCGCTCCATGTCGCTCCGCAATCCTTGGAGTAGTCTAAGTTAACTGAAGTTGTAGTCGCTACGGCATCCCAGTATATTTTTGATATGCTACCAGTGGGCTTGTAAGTTCCTGATACAGGTCCGGTGAGCCCTAAATTTCCAAAACTTGCGCTTACATTTTCAATGGTGTTACCTCCCTGGAAAAGTGAAACATCACAAAAGAGAGTCTCACTTGATCCACCAATGTCTAAAATAAAGATGCTTGCATTATTTTTATAGAATATCACTTTGCTGCCTTCTCTGGAAACTTTGAATACATCTCCTATTGCCACACCTCCTGATATTGCTCGCCATCCAAGAGCATAAATTTCAATTGCGCTACCCTTCAGGTATAGTGCATATTTTATTGAACTATATACTGGTGAGGTGTTGTATGGAGAAAGACCGATCATTTTATTACAAATAGTTGTTACAGTAGTTTGCACAGATCCATCTTCGCCAGGATTCAATTTATTTTTTGATATGATGCCACCTTCCCATACACCACCAGAAATCATGGTCACTTTATTTTCTTCGACTGTAACGTTTTGCATATTTGTGAGGTCCCATTGGATGGGTGGTAGGGCGTTTGACAGGCAGGCAGTGATGAGAGTTAATGCTGCGATGATTTTAAATTTATTCATTTTGTTTTGCTTTCGCTTTAAACTTCTTGAACTGTATTAATAGAGCTTATGTCTTTTACGTTATTTTCATTTTCAAACTTCAAATAGAGGCATGTAATACATTATTTTTTTATTAATCAACATGAGCCTTTTTGGCCGATATTCGAATAGAACGAACGAAATCCATCAGCGATTCCTTATTCTTTTCCTTGAATTTGCCATCCGCACAAACAAAAAATACGCTGTACAGTGTGTTAGACTCAGTAAAGGTAAATTGCGAAATAAATCCTGGCCCTGCAGTTCCTTCCTGGA
>JBBQAD010000296.1:0-5181 GCA_038315885.1 Fibrobacteria bacterium
CATGGTAAGACCGGCCTGGAAAAATGGAGACTAGAAAATCCTGGATTAAAGGCTGGAGCCGTGGTTGCCATCGGCGGTGCAAAAGGTTTGGATAGACTCAACATATTGAATTACCTGCAGCAAGAAGGTTTTGAAATTCTAAGTCCGAAACATCCTAGCGCCTTTATTGCCAAAGACGCTAGCATAGGAGCAGGTACTCATATTTTAGCACAAGCGGCAATTTGCTCTGAAGCTAAAATTGGAAATGGCTGCATCGTGAATACGGCCGCTGTTGTCGACCATGAATGTATTCTTGAAGACGGCGTTCATATTGCACCGGGAGCTCGTTTAGCAGGAAATGTAACAGTCGGCACCTGTTCTTTGATTGGCATTGGAGCCTGCGTGGCGCCAAAAATAAAAATCGGAGCATATGTTACAGTAGGTGTAGGCGCCGTTGTGATTCGAGATATACCCGATTATAGTGTTGTGGTAGGCAATCCTGCCAGAATTATCAAAAAGGTGGAGAAAAACAATGAATGAAGTTGAAAACTTTTTTAAAGAAGTGAAGAGTGATATTAAGGGTCAAGGTGAAGATCAGGAAGTGAAACGCCTTTCCAATGAATGGCTTAAGGCTACTTTAAAGCATAAACACACCTATATGTACACATGGCTCGGGCGTCCTGTTATTCAGTTTCCTGCGGATATTGTTGCCATTCAAGAGATCATTTGGAAAACCAAACCAGACTTAATCGTTGAAACCGGTATTGCCCATGGCGGATCTCTGATTCTGCACGCCTCAATTTTAGAGCTACTCGGAGGCGATGGTCGTGTCTTGGGAATTGATGTCGATATTCGTCAGCATAATCGGGTTGAAATAGAAGCACACCCCATGTTTAAAAGGATCGAGTTATATCAAGGATCCTCCATTGACCCTGCTACACTTGAAAAGGTAAAGTCTGCGGCAAAGGGTAAATCCAAAATCATGATCATACTCGATTCGAATCACACTCACGAACATGTTGCCAAAGAGCTGGAAATGTATTCACCCTTGGTCTCAAAAGACTGTTACCTAGTGGTTTTCGACACGGTTGTGGAAGATCTTCCCGATGAAGCTTTCGCGAATCGTCCCTGGGGACATGGCGACAATCCAAAAACGGCCGTTCATGAGTTTATCAAAAAAACCGATAGATTTGTTATCGATACCGAAATGGATAACAAACTGTTACTCAGCGCCGCCCCCGAGGGCTATTTGAAATGTCTGAAATAAAGCCTTACCCCATCCGAATTCCAGTTTCCGGCCCCTGGGTCAGCGAACTGGAAGTCGAGTATGTAGCAGATGCCGCTAGAACGGCTTGGTATGAAAATGCCAATATATATCATCAGCGATTTGAAAGTGCCGCTGCAAAATATTTAGGGGTTCAACATTCTATTTCACTGCCCCATTGCACAGCAGGTCTTCATTTAGCCTTAGCTGCTAAAGGCATCGGACCAGGTGATGAAGTAATTGTTCCCGAAATCACCTGGATTGCGACTTCTGCCCCGATTAAGTATGTCGGTGCCACGCCGGTTTTCTGCGATGTCGATGAACAAACATGGTGTCTCGATGTAAACAGTTTCAAAAAATGTATCACAAAAAATACCAAAGCTGTAATTCCTGTAGACCTGTACGGTGGCATGCCGAATTATCCCGAGATTAATCAAGTCGCAAAAGACCATGGGATTTTTGTGATCGAAGATGCTGCAGAAGCTTTTGGTGCCTCATTGTTGAATAAAAAAGCTGGTGCCTGGGGCGATGTGGGAGTATTCAGCTTTCATGGTAGCAAGACCATCACTACGGGTGAAGGGGGTCTACTCGTCAGCGACGATACAAAGTTGTGTGAGAGAATTTTGTTTCTGCGCGATCACGGACGAGTGCCCGGTGATACCCTGTTCAGAAACGCCGAAGTTGCCTTCAAATATAAAATGAGCAGTTTTCAAGCCGCCTTTGGATTGGCTCAGATTGAACGCGTAGGAGAAATACTGCACAAGAAAAGAGAAATATTCTCCTGGTATCATAACTCTCTAAAAGATTTGGAGGGGGTAACTATGAATCAAGAGCCAGCGGGCATGTATAACACGTATTGGATGGTTTCCATCGTTCCCGATGAAAGTTATCAGATTAAAAAGCATGATCTAATGGCACGCTTATTAGAGTATAACATCGATACACGGCCTTTTTTTTCACCCTTGAGCAGTATCCCCGCTTATGCTAATCTTGCAGAATTAAAAGGGGCCTCGGAGCGTAACCCCGTGAGTTACAAATTGCACGCCAGCGCCATTAATCTGCCTTCTGCTCTAAACTTGGATGAAGAAAAAGTTGCCTATGTCTGTCAGGTTTTAAAACAGATTCTCCACAGTTGTCGAAGCCGATAATGCTACCCTTAGTTAGTATCGGTTTGCCAACTTATAACAATCCTGAGGGGCTCAAAAAGGCCATTAATTGCCTCTTATCCCAAACTTATTCAAACATCGAATTGTTTATATCGAATAACCGTTCTCCCAATCCGGAAGTACAAAGAATTATTGAAGAAACCGCACTGCGCGATTCTCGAGTGCGCTATATAAACCAGGAAACCAATATCGGGGGCCTCCTCAATTTCAAATATGTGTTTGAACAGGCCAAAGCTGAATTCTTCATGTGGGCCGCCGATGACGATGAATGGGACCCAGAATTTATTTCAGTATGTATGCAGCCGATTATTAATGACCCAAGTGTCGTCTTGAGTTTTTGTCATGTCCGTCAGCGCGACCCTAAAGACGGGCAACTTTTGAATCCCCATTTCAGTGACAATGTGGCCTCTAACTCAGATTCAATGTGGCTGAGGTCGATTAAATATTTGATCTGGTCAGGGAGTAACAATTGTTTCTATGGAATCTATAGAAAGAAAGTAATTGACCAAACGTTCTTCGCAAAGCGTTTTGGAAGTGATCATCTGGCTGTTTTAGGCGTACTTTACTACGGAAAATTACACATAGCCGATGAATCTCTCTATACCTACAGTATGTTTGGTAGAGGCTTTCAGCGGAATCACTTCCACAATTTTTACAATGAAACTTATAAGAAAGTTTTGGTTACTTTAAGCTCGACCATCATGTGGTTCTATGAATTTCTTTACTTTATTTGGACCTATCCCCAGTATTCATTTTTAGACAGAATGGTATTGTCATTTTTCAATGTGATACGCTTTCTACGCTTTAAATATTGGCGCCGCTTCGCGGGCGATTTACGTGCTTTAGTTACACGAAGAGATATCTGGAATTTTCTGGGCTGAAAAATTGTTCAGTTAATCACGAAATGCAAAAATGTCATCCGCCAACACCAACCCAATCCTGACTTCAAAATCCTCACTGCAATAACTTCAATCCTCCACCACCCAATCAAAGTCTTCTCCCATTAGGCGATTGTGTGTACCTCGGCTTGGAAAGAATTCCGGAACTTCATACAAGATAAGGTTGCGCATGCCTCCCGGAAGTCCCACCAAGCGAGCCTCGTTAGAAACATAGGGTCGCTCTGAGGGGCTATCCACTATGTAGTCAAAGTTGTAACTCTCACACTGTTCCATATACCATTTGCTGGCGGCCCACAGACTTTGCGGGCTGCCGAAATCATGCCAGGCGGAGTTTCCGAAACTTTGTAACTGAATGGTCTTGCCTTCGCTTAAGGCCAGTCCCCACCATTCTTTAATATCAGAAGCGTTTTCACGAGGGCAGTAGTCTAAAAATTCCCGTTTATACAGAGCAATGCCGGCAAAGGTCGCCCGTGACACTTCTCCCTTCATTTCGAAATCATGGTATCCGTGCACTCCCAATAACTGGCCATAGAGTCCGCGGCTTAAGGTATTGATACGAGAACTGAATATGGTTGCCAGAGTCCCAAGAGCGGTAGAATCCAACTGTCTTTCCACCAACCTGGTTAGATCAATGGTATGTAACAGATCGGCATTGTGACACAGAATCAGTTCGCTTTTTTCTAATAAATCTTCTGCATTCCAAAGACAGCCACCTGTTCCCAATATTTCATTTTCATGAATTGTCTTAATGCCCAAGCGGGTGGCTTCATATTCTACCAAATGGCTCAGATGATGGGTGTTACAAACAACCTGTACGTTTGAAAAAAGGTCGCGGCGCAGGCGAATTTGATCCATGATCTGGCGATAATTGATTTCCAGGGCACTTTGGCCTTGAAAGGGAATTAGCGGTTTGGGAATTCGGCGAGTTAAAGGCTGAAGTCGCGTACCGAGGCCAGCACAAAGCAAAAATACGGTCAGTGATTGAGACATCTCAATTATTTAGTATCCTAAAAAGCTTTGGCAATGGGTAGCTTCACTTAGTTATTCCAGGGGGTTGATGGCTTGTATCCAATTTTTAGTCCCCGGGAAGAAAAGATCCAGATCGTTCCCCAGCAATATTTCTATCGGCAATTTGATAGTCTCATATTCGTAAGGGGGGGCCTTCCAGCGAAAATGCTGAGGGTATTCTTCAATGAGCACCTTTAAGATCCGCATTGCCGTTTCTACTGGTTTGAAGTTATCCCGGTCTTCCACATGAATTTGTAGGCCATTACATATTTGGCCCCTGTACTTTTGAAAAGTAGGCTGAAAGTAGGCCTCTCTAAATTTGAGTCCCGGCAGATTCTGGGATTCCATTTTTTTCAAGAGGCCATGGGCATCTATCCAGGGTGCGCCAAAGAGTTCAAAGGGGCGAGTCGTGCCTCTGCCCTCTGATACATTGGTCGCTTCGAAGAGACACATACCAGGATATACAATCGCGGTCTCTAAAGTCGGCATATTCGGAGAGGGCATCACCCAGGGCAGGCCCGTTTCGTCGTACCATAGCCCTCGATGCCAACCCTCCATCTCCAGAACATATAGTTGACACTTTGGAAAAGCTTCCGCTTGAAAACGTCGGGCAAGCTGGCCGATAGTTTCACCATGCCGAATGGGAATGGGATGCATTCCCACAAAAGAAGTGTAACTCGGATTGAGCTTGGGGCCTTCAATATATTGGCCCGTGATAGGGTTAGGCCGTTCACAGACAACTATCGGTTTGCCCGCTTTTTCACAAGCTTTCATGGAGAGATACAGTGACCAGATAAAGGTATAGTAGCGGGCTCCCACATCCTGCAAATCAACAAGTAAAGCATCCAAACCTTCTAGCATTTTT
>JBBQAD010000147.1:0-8223 GCA_038315885.1 Fibrobacteria bacterium
TTAGGAATAAATAACTTCAGTTGATCAGAAATCAATTTCATGTGAACTATCGTGAACTTTCAAGCCACGGGGTCTTTAGAAAATAAAGTATTAGTGTAGTCGCGAGGCCTAAAGAACCGACAGTGGGCGGCGGAAGTTCGGTGGTCGCATTTAACTGTTGCTAGCATTCATTAAGATGAAACAGAATGCTTAACTGAAACACGAGGTCTGCCGACCCCGAGCAGCGAAACGGCAACTTTATTTTCTAAAGACTCTGTGGCGAACCAAGGCCTGTTTAATGCGGGCTTAAAGGATGTAAAAAATATAGCAGAGTCATAGGATTATGTTGATCAGTAAGTAATTTTGTTGAGCTAAAATCGATCTGTGAAAATCATAAAAATGATTTGAATTTTGACCTCGATAATGCCAATAATTCGCAAGCAGTTTAGAGTTCCCTACCCCAACCTCAAAACATCCACTGATACTTTCAAGGATTGCTTACCCCCGCCGAATAACACTCCACGCAGAGGACTGATGTCGCTAAAGTCACGACCCCAGGCCAATGTTATATGTTGATCAAAAGGTATGGTTTTATTGGTTGGATCGTAAGCCATCCAGCGACCCTTACCTAAGTATACACTTACCCAGGCGTGGGACGCATCTGCTCCTTCAAGCTTCGGTTTACCTGGTGGCGGTTTCGTTTCCAAGTATCCGCTTACATAACGGGCTGCCAAGCCAAAAGTTCTTAAGCAACCAATCATCAAATGAGAAAAATCCTGACAGACACCGCAGCGAGCCTCAAAGACCATTTCTAAGGGGGTTGCCAAATTTGTAACACCTGCCTGAAAGCGAAAATCGCGATGGATTTTTAACATCAGTGCTGTAATCGCCTCTCCTAATTTACGGCCGGGAATAAAACAATTCTTCACATACTGATTTAAAAAATCAGGTAAGGGTACCATGGGAGAGGCTAAGCTGTATTCGACAGCTTCTCTATCATCGCTAGACAACTCACTGTTTAGTTCATTGACAACCGTCTCCCAAGGTCGTTTAGCCAATCCATCCAATTCATCCATGTTAAATTTTATTCCGGTTGTAACTCTCGATTCGGAAATGATTTCAAAACTTTCATGCGGTTCTTCTATGCGGAAAAAATGAAAGTGATTGCCGAAATGGTCGATGTTACTCGTAAGAGAAATAGGTTCAGGAGTGAAGTGTAATTCAAATTTTTCTAGCTCTTGACCTGGAAAATTGCGCGCCTGCAAATGTGCAACATTTAAGCTGTTTGATACAGACTCAGAATAGCGATACACTGTTTTGTGACGAACTTGATAGGTGGTCATTATCCCGCCCGCAATGATTGAGGAGCCGGCTGATTTGAAAAAACCTCTCGCGTCAACAAGTCTGAAATGTTCTGCATCTTCTGAGAAATTCCAGCCATTAGTCCTTCAAACATTTCATTTCCAGAAGCGGATTCCATATTACCAATACTAGAGGAAATAAACAAGCGAGCCGCAGTATGGGCCTGGAGGGCGAGATTCTCAACTTCTCGCTGCCAAGGAGGTGAAGAGTGTGACACTTGACTCAGCTCTTCAATCAATTTTCCTAACTGATTGGATAATGACCTTGGATTTAAATCATCCGAAACCAACAAATCCATGCAGGCACCCATTTGAATCTGATGGGGATATCGCCGTCGGTATGTTAACAAACTATCTAGAATAGATAGCAATGCCAATAACAGACCCGAGCTGGGATGCAAATTCGATCCCAAGGCTGCTAATAACATTTTTGCAGTACAATTAATTCTTTCTAATCTCCAACCAATTAGCAGAAAACGCCTTACCGGTCCTTCTGTCATGCTTTCAGCAGTCATACCCACGATAGCAGATAGGGCCAGATTAGTGTGATCCATGCGGCGCAAGGCTTCGCCAATTTCAATTTGATCTGCCCAACTCATATCCCTGGCAGATTGAGTCGCACTGCGTACTGCCTGCCACATATCCTGGGATATTCGATCACGTATTGTTCTGGCGGTGCGGCGAAATTCATTTTGATTATATGCAATTGCACCCAATCGATCGGGAAGCCTAAGAGACTGGAGCATCTCGATTTCAAGCGAGCGCGCATCAGGATCCAAAACTGATGTTACACTTTGGAAAATAGATACCAATGAAATCCAATCGATACTCGGTTCAGGGCCAAGGGTTTGGGTTTCCACCATGGATGTAAACACTTCTCGCCACAATCGAATTTGATATTCCAAACGGGAATGGTAGCGTCCCATCCAAAAAAGATTCTCAGCCGCATAAGCTGGCAGCAGCGAAGATTGTCTATTTAAAAGTATCCGTTCAGCAAGTGGTTCAGGGCTGGCACTGCCCGGTATGACTTCGGAAGTGATTATCCAGGTATCTTTGCTGATCCCCCCCGACTGACCGGTAATCTGTTTTTCATTGTCAGTTGGTGATACACGGGTCAGCCCACCCGGCATTACCCGATAGGAGTCATCAACTGCTGTCGCGAAACTCCGCAGTACCAGTGAACTTGCCCGTAAACGACCTTCTATCCAGCTAGGCGCGGTAGATGGAATTAATTGATGTTGACCAACATAATTATGCGGATGTTTATGAATGCGGGCAATTAGTTCTTCTTTTTCTGCTGGTAAAAGGTTTGAGCAAAACCAGGTTTGCCGATTGGCACCTTGGTATAGGGGTTTGATAACCATGTTATCAAATTCTTTTATGACATTAGCCAGCGACTCCGCATTTCCACACCAAAAGGTAGGGGTTGATTCTAAACGTAACTCTTGCCCCAAAACCTTACGGCAAATTTCAGGCAGAAAGGCCATCAAACCGGAATTGTTTACCAAGCCGCTGCCTAGAGCATTGGCCAACATCACCTTCTTTTCACGCACGGCTTCCATCAGACCGGGAACGCCGAGGAGAGAATTATTAGAAAATTCCAGAGAATCGCAAAACAGGTCATCCATGCGGCGAAGTATAACACCTACGTTGACCGCACCTTCGGCCGATTCCATGCGAATGCCTTCTTCATGAAAACGAAGATCATGTCCCTGTACCAAAGGGATTCCGAGATAACTGGCTAAATAACCTTGTTCGAAATAGGTTTCATTTTCTTCGCCAGAGCTGAGTAACACAATTTGTGACTGTGCCACAGGATTTGCCTGAGTGAGTCCACGTCTTAAACTTTGAAAAAAGGGTGCCAGGCGATGAACTCCAAAGTGGCGAAAGAGGCTAGGAAAAACTTTACCCAAGACCAGACGATTTTCTAATGCATACCCGTAGCCCGAAGGGTTTTGTCCTCTGTCGCTGACCACCCTAAACTTGCCATCGGGACTGCGAACCAGATCCGCCGCATAGATTGTTAACATTCGGAAAGGGATATCTCCACTCAGACTGCACTCACGCTGGTAACCAGGATGCGAGTAAATAAAACGTGCAGGTAACAGTCCATCGCGAATCAATAATCGTTTTCCGTATACATCACGAAGAATGGCATCCAATAATTCTGCTCGTTGTATTATGCCTCTTTCAAGTTCCGACCATTCATCGCTACCCAATAAAAACGGAATCGGATCAAGACTCCAGGGACGCTCAGCACCGGAGCTGTCACCATAAACATGGTAACTAACACCGCTTCGCTGTAGCTGTTGCGAAATTTCTTTGTTGCGCTTTTCCATTTCGCCAGAACTCATTTTGTTCAGGCTGTGAGCGAAGTCTCTCCAAATGGGACGGGTTTGTTTACCGGGTCCCAACATTTCATCCCATGAATTAGAATGTCCGTGGTAGGCACTTAAGACACTGCTAGCGTAGCTGCTGGGTACTCGAATAGCTGCGCTCATTGGATGGCTACACTCATTGGGTGAACAGGCTTAATTAAGATCTGCTTAGAAGTTTCAACATAATTTCAGATGCGAAAACATAATGATTTTTTAAAGGCAGATCGAGAGTAATAGTTTGAGGCAATACGAAATTTATACATCCCGCAAATCCAGGCTATATGGATGCTGCGAATTAATCTTTGCACTCGGAGCTACAATCGAACCGGGCTCATGTCTGGATGTCTCAAAACGAGCCGCCCGTCGAGCCTCTGCTTCCCATGCATTTACAGGAAAGGTTTCATAGTTCCTCCCGGCAGGATGAACAACATGATACGTACAACCTCCGAGCGATAATTCACTCCAAAGATCGATAACATCGAATTGCAGGGGACTGTGCACTCCGATTAAAGGTTGTAAACAAGAGGGCGGTTGCCAGGCACGATAGCGTAAACCCGAGACATACTCCCCATCTATGCCTGTGTTATGTAGTGGTAACGTCTTTCCATTGCATATGACGCGATGTCGTTCGGAGCTGAGCCCAGAAACCTTAATCTGTAACCGCTCTAAGGAGGAATCCACATAGCGTGCTGTTCCTCCCTGACTGGCTTCTTCACCTAAAACTAGCCATGGTTCAGCAGCAACCCTTAATTCCAGTGTTATATCTGAAATGTGAATCAGTCCCAATACGGGAAATCTGAATTCTAAGAATGAAGTAAACCATGTTGGGGATATGTGTATATTACTTTGTTTCAAATAATTCAGTACATCCAAGAAATCTCGCCAGATAAAATGTGGGAGCATCCATCTATCATGTAAGGCTGTACCCCAGGCTTGTAATTTCTTTTTGTAGGGTTTTTCCCAAAAGCTTGCTACCAATGCACGCATAAGCAGGGATTGCACCAGATGCATGCGCACATGCGGAGGCATTTCAAAGCCCCTAAATTCGACTAAACCTAGTCGACCGCTCAAGCTATCGGGATTGTATAACTTATCGATGCAGATTTCGCTTCGATGAGTATTGCCGGTCAAATCGGTTAACAAATGCCGAAAGATTCTATCCACTTCCCAAGGAAAAAGGGCATCCCCTTCTGAAACTTGTGAAAAAGCGATACTTAATTCATTTAGGACTGAATCTCGCGCTTCATCGACACGGGGCGCTTGGCTTGTAGGCCCGATAAACATTCCCGAAAAGAGATACGATAGACTGGGATGATTCTGCCAAAAGTTGATCATGCTGCGCAGCAGATGAGGACGCCTTAAAAATGGGCTTTTTTCGGGAGTCTCGGCACCTAAAACCACATGGTTACCACCCCCCGTACCGGTATGGCGTCCATCAAGCTGAAATTTTTCAGTAGTCAAGCGACACAGACGAGCTTCTTCAAATACGATTCGACTGTTATTCACCAGCTCATTCCAATTGTTGGCAGGGTGAATGTTCACCTCTATAACACCGGGATCAGGGGTAATCTTAAATACCTGAATACGAGGATCAGACGGTGGACCATAGCCCTCGGGCCGAATCGCTACACCCAATGATTTTGCCGCTCCTTCAAGAGCAGCACACAGTTCGAGCCAGCTTTCCAGAAAACTTAAAGGGGGAAAGAAAACGTAAAGCTGACCTTTGCGCTCTTCAACGCAAAGTGCAGTTCGTATTACTTCATCACGCTCAGAATTCCCCTCTCGTTTATTCTGTTCTTGTAAATGAATCATTTGCGCACGATCAGGCAAAGGTTCACGAGGGGCAAAACTAGATAGTTCGAGTGGGTATGGCTCTTGTTTCTCTGTCATTTCCAGGCTTCCGATTGGAAGTCGATATCCAATAGGTGAGTCACCAGGAGTTAATATCAGTTGCTCGCGGCGCAAATTCCAGTTACCAGAACGCCATTCCGTAATATTCCCAAATCTATCTTCTTTAAGGGGTATCACATAACCGACACATCTTGTTATGCCTGCATCTAATACTTTCAGAAGACTTTTTCTGTCTTCAGAATTTGTTGAAGGGTGTTTGATTGGGTCAAAATCATTCGGTAAATTTGCTTCTTTCCAAAGATGATAAAGAAAATCTTCATAGGCCGAATGGATATATTGTTTAGAAAGCTTCAGTTCTTTAGTAATAGCGATTGCCAACTGTTTGGCTACATTTACATCTTTGGATGTAACAGTCGTTTTTTGGGGAGCTGGCTTCTCTTCACCCTCTATGGATGTCTTAAATAGCGAACGATCTTCCCAGATTGGCACTCCATCTTTTCGCCAATACGCCGCCAAAGCCCAGCGCGGCAAGGCTTCCCCTGGATACCATTTGCCTTGGCCAAAATGAAGAAACCCTCCATGGGCAAAACGTCGGGCAAGGCGCATAAACAAATTTTCGGCCAATATTAGTTTCTCATCGCCTAGAGCCGCAGTGTTCCATTCTTCTGCATCGGGATTATCGATGGATACAAAAGTCAATTCACCACCGTGGGTCAGTTGAAGGTCAGAGGCAATTAATCGAGATTCAACTTTATTACCCACTTTGAGTACATTGACCCATTCTTCATCTGATATAGGAGCTGTTACTCTTGAGCTTTCCTTAAAACGCGTGATCTGCATTTCCACATCAAATTGTACCTCACTTTTTGATGCCGATCCGGTAATGGGTGCAGCATCACTCGGCAAGGGCGTACAACTTAAGGGGATATGGCCTTCTCCTGTCAATAGCCCTGAAGTAGCATCCATTCCAAGCCACCCCGCACCAGGTAAATAAACCTCGGCCCAAGCATGAAGATCGGTGAAATCTTTTTCTGAACCACTAGGTCCATCAAGTGGTTTCTGATCGGGCTTTAATTGAATTAAATATCCCGATACGAAGCGGGCAGCTAGGCCAAGATGCCTTAAAATTTGTACCAGCAGCCAAGCCGAATCACGGCACGACCCCGAGCGCAGATTCAAAGTTTCTTCGCAGCTTTGTACTCCTGCTTCCATGCGAATGCAATATTTGATTTCTTTTTTTATTAATTGATTTAAATTGACCAGATATGTAACAGTATGTGGAGCACTTCGGGAAATATTTTTTAATATCTCCATTAATTTTGGGCCCCGCTCCTGAATTTCCAGATAGGGGTTGAGCGACCGTTTCAGATCTTCGGAATAAACAAAGGGCAACGACTCTGCTTGAGATTCGACAAAAAAATCAAAAGGGTTGATTGTTTTCATTTCACAAATCAATGAAACATCAACCTTGAAACTTCGGACCGCGTCCGGAAAAACTACTCGAGCAGCAAAGTTTCCAAAGGGGTCTTGTTGCCAATTCAAAAAATGACCCTTAGGCTCAATATTTAATGAATAGGAGAGTACGGTACTGCGACAGTGTGGTGCCGGTTTTAGTCGAATGAGCTGAGGAGAAAGTTGAGTAAGTCTATCGTAGCGATAGAGTGTCAAATGCCGAAGGGAAACCTGAATTGTCATGATTTTTTAGACTGCAAGGAACAAGCCAAGTTAAAGTGTCACAGAGTAACGAAGAATAACTGTTTTCTGTTAGGAAAAGCGATTGTTTATGGCTTTCAACTTAACACTTTGAAACAAAATCGTGCAGATTTTTTACAATTTATACAGGATAGCGGTGAAATTAGCCATATAATCGGAAATCTTATCTGCTCATTTTTGAGGTTCTTAGTCAGGTGCTAGGTCCCTTAAACCGAAAGAGTATGGACCTTGGAATTTAAGGACCTGAACACAGAAGCGCCAGGGAAAAGGAGAATCGTATTTAAACCAAATTTTCCCTAGAGAACTCATTGAATGACCTAGCCTTTTAGATTAAAATATTTAGCTACAAAACCACAATAAATGCCGTAACAAAAAAGCCCAAGCGCCGTTAGCCAGACCATAACACTTCCAAAAGGCTTACTAGCCAATTCGGCCAGGGCTTTGCCTAAGCCCCCTACCTCGGAGGAGTCATGTGTAATGGCTGACTGTAACAGAAACCAACCAACCAAACTAAAAACAACTGCCATCGAAGAGAAACCTGCAATTCCTACAATATCTGCAATCGATTTTTCCTTAGAAGACATAGTTGAATACGTCATTTTATCGCGGAATTTCTTTTTCCAGCCTCGAAGAAATTGTACTACAGCCACAGCAAAAAAAATGACGCCAATTATTCCGATTAACCAGGCTCCCCATGGCTTAGCCAAAATCTCTGCTGTAACTCCTTGCTTAGAACTTTCCGATCCTGACTGAGATGCGGTTACGATCTTCACTGCGGAAAAAGACAATCCTACATGGATAAGACCTGAAATAAAATGGCCTATACGCTTCAGAGTCTTGTTTTTAGCTGGGTTGAGAGTGGCCTCAATAACTCTCCAGACTGCAAAACAGAATAATCCGATTGCCGTTCCCCACAATAAAATTTGCCCAAAAGGCTGGCT
>JBBQAD010000330.1:0-4633 GCA_038315885.1 Fibrobacteria bacterium
CCCCGAAGTTGAAACTATTGTCAGACGATTAAAGCCGAGTATCGAGGGCCTTGAGCTTGCGAAAATTGAGCTAAAGCTGGCCAGACTGGCGCCAGGCCTCAGTCCAAAAAAGCTTGAGCGTTCCTTAGCAGGCAAGCGGCTCGACAGCATCTCCCGACGTGGGAAATACATCATTATTCTGTTGGAAGAACAGTGCCTGATCATACATTTAGGCATGACCGGCCAACTCACTTTTTCACCGGCAAACTTTAAAGAAAACAACCAGTTCCTTAAAACGGTTACGGGTCTACAAAAACCCATGGGAGTGCATTCTGTAGACAAACACACCCACCTGATTCTGACCTTTATAAGTGGAGAACGACTGCTTTTTCGCGACCCGCGAACCTTTGGGAAAATTTTTCTTAGCAGTAAGCTTGATTGGATGCTACACTCGCGCATCATAAAACTGGGGCCTGAACCCTTAAACCTAAAGATTAAAAGTTTTGTAACACAAGCCTTTGCGGGAAAAAGCATGCGGTCCATCAAGGCTTTTCTTTTAGATCAAGAGATATTGGCTGGTGTTGGTAACATTTATGCCGATGAAGCCTTATTTATGGCGGGCATTTGTCCCAGTCGCCTGACCAGTAAATTGACTCCCTCTGAGCAGCAAAAACTGATGCAGGCGGTAAAAAAAGTGTTACAAAAAGGAATTTTGAACCAAGGAACCACTTTTAGTGATTACCGCCAACCGGATGGAACAATGGGAAAAAATCAGGAACGCTTGATGGTCTATGGCCGTGGAACATTGCCCTGCCGAAGATGTAACACAATTTTGGTTAAGACCGTTGTAGCGCAGCGGGGTACAGTATATTGCCCGATGTGTCAGGCGAAATGAAGAACAATGATTGCTAAAGACCAAGCTAAATCATAGTGGCGGGAATTTGCACAATATTGTCGGCCAGCAGCTTAATCTTTGCACTGTTATTGATTACCAGCCCTATTGGTAATTTATTTCTTTCGAGAAACTGTTTCATACCCATCAGCTGTCTTGGGAATGTATTCATTCCAAATTTTATCTCTATTGGTAATACGCCAAAGTTTCCTTCCAGGATAAGATCCACTTCAGCCCCATTTTTTGTGCGGTAATAGGAATAATTACAATTTGTAATCATTAAAGCCTGCATACCCTTGATGATCTCTTCACAAACAAAGGCTTCCCAATCACGACCAACTTGGGGATACGCCATGAGTTGTTCATGAGTGACTATTCTCTGAATATAATGACTAAGACCTGAATCCCTAAAGCTTCCCTTGGGCATCTTAATCAAAGATTTTGAGACGCTTTTTTCAAAGCTGGGTATTTTTCGCCAGATAAAACTTCCATGGGCAATATCAAAATACTCAGTTACAGTAAGCTCCGAAGTATCTAATGATCTACCCACCTCGGCGCGATTAATAATGGTACCCGAAAGCGCAGAAAGCATTTGCACGAAGCGCCTATAATTTTGGAAATTTAATTTGGGAAAAAGCCCACGTACATCTCTTTCTATGTACAAGCGGAAATAGTTTTCCATCCAATTTTGATAAAACACATTATTGTTACTTAGAACAGGTTCGGGGTAGCCTCCCTTTAAAAAAAACTGCATGACCTCTTCATGTGATATTTCATTCTTTATCTGCTTCAAAAAGTCGACTATTTCTGGAAGGGATTCTAATTCGAGGTGTTTTGTAAACAAATCGTAAAAGGAAGGGAGTGGTTTCTGATAGAATTCATTTAGCTTTAAGGTGCCCAGTTCGACAATCGCCGCTCTGCCAGCCAGAGATTCTGAAACACCCTTTAGCAATTCAAATGAGCTGGAACCTGTTACAATAAAGCGTCCTTTTTTTTCGCGGTTTTGATCAATTACACTTCTTAATTCATTAAATATTTGAGGAACTCGCTGAGCCTCATCAATGATTACATTCGCAGAATTTTCGCGAAAGAAAAAATCATAATCACGGGTAATCAAATCGATATCGCTGGATTTTTCCAGATCAAAGTAAGACCAATTGGGCCGCAGTTTTTGAGCCAGGGTTGTTTTACCCCCCTGACGAACCCCCACCACAACCACGCAAGGAAACAACTCTAAAAGGGAGTTTATCTTAGGCTCAACATTTCGATAAATACCAGACATTTTCTAAGTATAATTTAGGAATTATCTGGTATGTTGATTTTATTAGGACACCAGTTCTGGTTTCCCAAGTTCTAATCAGGTGAAATTGGGAGAAAAAGGGACAAAACTTTCTGATTTTCGAGTATTATAACATACCAGACAATTTCAAAGGATGAGTTAGGATTCGTCTGGTATCTTGGGTTTAGATTCCTGTAAGGGACAAAAAACAGGCAAAGCCTGATTAGACCGGGAGGCCAAAAGGTTTAGGCATCCTAGCGTAAAAGCGGAAACACCCAATTGACCAAAGCCGCCTGGATTATACCCACGAAGGCCCCCAAAATTGCTCCCATGCGTTCTATCTCACGAAACTCTTTAGAGGCAATTTCTTCGATGATTGATTCTAGCCGTTCCAGTTCAAAGGCCAAAATATTTTTTCGGATGGATTCTTTGAGGTCGAGTTGGGACTCCAAATTGGCTGCCAGTATTTCCAGATATTCTCCTGAATCTTGGAAGAGCATTTTAATTAAATGATCGCGTATCTCTTCAAGTTTGCTAGGAGAGAGAAACATTTGAACCATAGGAAAGGGAGCGAGAACTTCCGAGATTTTTTCGTTCCACTTTTTTAATACGAGCACTCGCATGGCTTCGGCAGGATTGGTCTGTTTCAAAAAACCAAGGATGTCTTCCTTGGTTAAAAATTCGCGGGCGATGGCTTCTGCGATACGATCAGCCAGCTCCGCATGCCGTCGTGGCAAAAGACCCTGAAACTTCATCCCTAAGAAGTAAATCGGTTGAATGGGCCGCAGTAACATCTTCACCGCTACATAATTGGTAGCCCATCCGATAAGCGCGGCAATAATGGGCATAGCACATAAATTGAGAATATGATCAAATGGCATACTTCGTTACACTACTTTCTACTTGCTTTGCTTTTTACTTAAGTTACTGTTTGGCTGCATAAACTTTTCATAATCCAAGGCCAGATAGCCATTATTAACTGCATTAGCCATCGCAGTAAAGGTCGGCACGGTTTTTTGATAAAACTTTAGATATCCTGCACATAATTGATTCAATCCCTCTTCGCCTTCAGGGGTGCGTGCCTTACGCTGGGCGGGGCAACCACCCCAGCAATAATTTAGATAGTCACACTGTTTACACATTTGCGGCAGCTTGTCTCGCTTATTTGTACCGAAGGTTTTTTGTTGAAGGCTTTCTGTCATGCTGGGAAAGTCACTCTTCAAGATGTTACCCAATTTGTCACTGGGATAAACAAAATGATCACAAGAATACAGGTCGCCATTGTGTTCTATCGCCAAGGCGCGCCCGCAGGTTTCACTATGTACACAAATGCTTGAGCCAATTCCGGCTGCAATGCCCACCATGGTATCAAAGTGCTGGATGAAAATTTTACCGATATCCTGCTTGCGCCAAAGTTCAAAAATTCGCACCAGAAATTCGCCCCAGGCATTGGCTGAGACGCTTTCGGGGGAGAGTTCGCCCTTCAAGCCCTGGTGCACCAGGGGAATGAACTGCAAATAGGTTGAACCAATCTCTTTCAAGAAATTGTAAACCCTCGCCGGCTGCGTAGAGTTAACGGAATTCACCACGGTCAAGGTGTTATATTCAACACCGTAGCGCTGCAAAAATTGCAATCCCCGCATTACCTTAGAAAAAGTGGGAGCCGCTTTTTTGTCCACTCGAAATGTATCGTGCATCTCTTCAGGACCGTCTATGCTAACTCCGATTAAAAAGTTCTCACGCTTAAAAAACTCACACCAATTTTCATCGATCAATACTGCATTGGTCTGAAACGCATTTTGTATGGTCTTCCCTGGGGGAGTGTAACGCTTTTGAAAGGCCACTGCTTTTTCAAAAAAGGGGACGCCTAATAAGGTCGGTTCACCGCCCTGCCAGGCAAAATGTATCTCTCTCATTCCAATAGGTTGAGACTCTATATAATTTTTAACAAAGGTTTCCAACACTTCGTCACTCATGCGAAAGCTTTTTGATTCGGGATAAAGCTGTTCTTTTTCGAGATAAAAACAATAGGTGCAATCGAGATTACAAATCGGTCCGATGGGTTTGGCCAAAATATGAAAGGGTTTTTCGACTGTAGTCAAGATTTTTTCTCTTTCCTAACCCAAACGATTGACTTGAGTGGGTTAATGATATTGGATAAAATAGGGAGATATGCGAAACTTTCCCGAAAAAAAATAGCGACAAGGCAAGCTAAAAAATGACTCTTGGCATAGCTTCTCCTCATTGTGTATGCTCTATAGAAATGTCAGGTTTGTCGAAAAAGTGGCCTGGATTTATCCTTTCAAGAATTGCAGATTGGGATGACGATGTCTGGTAGCTGCAACATAGAAAACGCGGTACTTCGCGAGATGGAGAAGCCCGATAGTCTATTGGTTCAAAGAATTCGTACTCATAATCAAATACTATTACACAATTTCCAAAGACCTGTTATTCGGTCAATCACCTGCGGACTGCGCGGTTGC
>JBBQAD010000454.1:0-3092 GCA_038315885.1 Fibrobacteria bacterium
AATCTGGATGAATTTTTTGAAATTCGTGTGGCGTCTCTGCTGCAGAAGGTAGAATCGGGTGTAGCAGTCGATGGCATTGCAAAGCTCGAAACCTCTCAAAAATTAGATGGTCTGCTAAAGTGCTGTCAGCGCCTCGTTAAAGATCAATACAAATGCTGGACTCAAGATTTGTTGCCTCTATTGACTGCCGCAGGTCTGCAAATAAAATCGATGGAAAATCTCGATGAAAAGCGCATGAAAGAATTGTATCGCTTCTTTCGGCGCAACATCTATCACCTCTTGACTCCCATTAAAGTCGATCCGGCCCATCCTTTTCCTGGAGTGGCAAATAAGGCACTCTGTATTGCTTTAACGCTACGGGAGCAAAATCCCTTGCGTGAAAGTCTGGGAGTTGTGACTGTACCGCGCAATCTACCCAGGTTGGTGGCAGTACCATCCAAAGAGGAACCCAACAGTTTTGTATTCCTTTATCAGGTGATTCAGCACTTTTTATCTGATATGTTTAAAGGATACCAAATTGATGGAAGTACTCCTTTTCGGGTAACCCGAAATTCCAATTTGTATTTGGAAGAAGAAGAAGTATCTAATCTGCTTGAAACTGTAGAAGCTATTATCAAAGAACGCCGCAAAGGCGATGTGGTTCGCCTTGAAATCGATAAGAATGCTCCAAAAAAAATCGTGGAAGCCTTGGCTGCTAATTTCGAAATCGATAACAGTGTAATGTTCCGGGTTGATGGCCCTATTAATTTAGCTCGCCTTTCCAATCTGTATAACCAAGTTGGTTTTAAAGAATTAAAATTTCCACCCGCCACCCCTGTTTCTGCCTATTCACATTTGAGCTCTGGTGAACTGCTGGATGAAATAAAGACCAAAGATATCTTGCTTCATCATCCATTCGATTCCTTTAGTCCGGTAGTCCATTTCATCGAATCGATTTGTAACGATCCCAATGTAATTGCCATAAAACAAACTCTCTACCGTACCAGCGAAGACTCGCCAATCATGAATTCCCTCATTGAAGCCGCCCGCCGAGGCAAAGAGGTGGTTGCGGTGGTAGAACTCAAAGCGCGTTTTGACGAAAAAAGCAATATCGATTGGGCCAAAAAGTTAGAACGTGAAGGTGTTATTGTTGTATATGGCTTGGTGGGCTTAAAAACTCATTGTAAGCTAGCCTTAGTAATTCGCAACGAAGAGGGTGGTATTGCCCAATATGCTCATATTGGGACCGGGAATTACAATCACGAAACTGCTAAGCTGTACACCGATCTAAGCCTGTTTACTTGCAATCGGGCCATAACCGAAGAAGTTGCTGATGTATTCAATTATTTAACTTCCCATTCTCCCTCACCCGATTTCAAAACCCTTTTAGTGGGGCCAATCAACTTTCTACCCCGAATTCTTGAGATGATACGCAATGAAATAGAAAATGCCAAGGCAGGTAAAACGGCCCGCATCTCAATTAAAATGAATTCACTGTTTGATGCTGAAGTCATAAATGCTCTCTATGAAGCTTCTTCAGCAGGGGTCGATGTACAACTCATGATTCGCGGAATTTGCGCCTTACGGCCCGGAGTAAAAAACTTAAGTGAACGAATTCAAGTTCGCAGCATTGTGGGTCGTTATCTAGAACATAGCCGAATCTATTACTTTGAAAACGCAGGCGATCCCCTCGTGTATATCGGCAGCGGTGATTTGATGGAAAGAAATTTACGGCGCCGAGTTGAAGTACTGGTACCCATTCAGGATGCTGTCTTACGGGAACAGTTAATGGAAATTTTGGCAGTCTATTGGGCTGACAATGTAAAAGCCCGTGTCATGCGTGAAGATGGACGCTATGACCGGCGCGGTCTAGGGCAGGCGCAAAATCGCATTCAAGCCCAGGAAGTGCTGATGGCACGCGATCGAGACTTGATTGTGGATATCCGAAAACATTCACCCTTATTTAATGCCCAAGGGCAAGCGCAAATTGCCTTGGATGCCGCTGCACTAGTTTCTGAAACAATTGGGAAAAATAGTGATGCAGAGCTTGGTGCTGTAAATAACCAAAAAAGTCCTAATCAGATCGCTAATCCCAGTCCTAATCAGAACCATAATGATAGTCAGAGTCCCCAAGTAATCGATCCTCGGGGGCCGGCCATGGTGGTGAGTACTCCCGGAGAAGAACCGAATTAGATCTTAAAAATCAAGAGATACAATTGAACTTTGATTTGTTTTAACTAAATATCAAGTTCTTCTACCAAATGGGCATTGGCCTCAATAAATTTGCGGCGGGGCTCGACTTCTTCTCCCATCAACATCGTGAAAATTTGATCCGCTTCGACCAAATCTTCCATTGTAATTCGCTTTAAAATACGCGTTGCTGGTTCCATCGTAGTCGTAGCAAGTTGATCAGGATTCATTTCACCTAAGCCTTTGTATCTCTGTATGTGAATGTTCTTCCTGTCGCCAAACTCCGCCAAAATGGCATCGCGTTCTCCCTCATCAAATGCGTACTTTTCCTGTTTACCGCTTTTGAGCTTATAGAGAGGAGGCTGAGCCAAGTATAGCGCTCCAGCATCGATAATGGGTTTCATGTAACGGCAAAAGAATGTTAACAATAGGGTTTGAATATGGCTGCCATCGACATCGGCATCAGTCATGATAATGATTTTGTGATAGCGTAGTTTAGCCAAGTCAAAATCTTCGCCAATGCTGGTTCCTATCGCCTGTATCATTGTGTTGATTTCTTCATTATCCAAAATCTTGTCTAAGCGAGCCTTTTCAACGTTGAGAATCTTTCCCTTCAATGGAAGGATGGCTTGAAAATGTCGATCGCGTCCTTGTTTGGCGCTGCCTCCTGCAGAATCACCCTCAACCAGATACAGTTCACATTCTTTTGGGTCGCGAGAAGAACAGTCGGCCAATTTACCCGGCAAACCTCCGCCTTCGAGTGCATTTTTACGCCGGACCAATTGCTTAGCCTTGCGTGCAGCTTCTCTGGCGATGGCGGCCAAATACACTTTTTCGACCACTTTTCGGGCGATAGATGGATTTTCTTCAAAGAAGTTTGTCAGTAACTCTCCAACAATAGATTCAACCTGTCCCTTCACTTC
>JBBQAD010000474.1:0-2819 GCA_038315885.1 Fibrobacteria bacterium
TGGTACCAACCCCGATTTGACTGGGCCAGTTGAGAATGCCATTGTACCCGCCACGAAAGCCCTGATGGCTCCCATTGAACTGGCTACTAATCGCTTGGCTTATTACATCGGAAAACCCAACCCTCTGATGATGAGACAGGCATTAAAACAATTGGGATGCAACCGCGAAGAATCTCTGATTATTGGCGACCGAATGGATACCGATATTGTAGCCGGAATAGAGTCTGAAATTGATACACTTCTTGTTCTGACCGGCGTGACGACTGAAAATGAGATTGGACGCTTTCCCTATCGGCCTACCTACATTGCCGAAGGAATTAGCAGTTTAATCTTAGAATAGCGTTATTATCAAAGAGGTGTATTCTAAAACTGACATTCTGGGATTAGCTCCTGTTTCTGATTTCGTTCCTGGCGCAATCTCTGACCTTAGTTCAATCAATGATTGTTATTCTGCTGCGGACATAAAACTTTGCCTAAGCTCAAATTCAAGCATAGGATTTCCGCAGATCCTTCGCTTGCCATTTCATTTTCTATTTCAATTTAAACTTCAATTTCTTTTTTTCCTTCTTTCAATACTGTTATCCTCCTGTATTTTCAGTCCTGAATCAAATACTCCCAATAGAACTCTGCCCGATTTGTCGCAAACTGAAAACCCTTTACTGTCGGGAAGTAATCCTCAGAATAAAAATGTATCAGCCTTGGCCTTTGCCTTCATCAGTATGGACTATGAAGTTGAAATTGCCTCTCACTTAAATCGTTATCGAAACAGCACTGGCAAGCAAGCCTACGCAGCCGGGCCCTATCTAGATATCACTTGGGAGAGCCGCAGTTTGCGTCGTATTCTAAATGCCCTCCAGACTGAGGGAGTAACACCCTATATAACTCTCGATCCCAAGAATTGGGATGAGCCTAGCCAGGAGAAGAACCGATTGATTTTAGATCAAGTGATAGAAGGAAAGTGGGACGGTCAATTGCGTTCTTTGGCTCAAAGTATTTCGAGTTACGGTGAAAAAGTAGTGCTTCGCTGGGCCCATGAAATGAACGGAGACTGGTACCCCTATTCGGGTCTTTTTCAGGGGGCGGGGCTGGATACCAATCACAATGGTCAGCCTGATGGGCCTGAGAATTACATTCGAGCCTGGAAGCATGTTCACCAAATTTTTAATTCGACCGGTGCATCAAATGTGATATGGGCCTTTTCTCCCGCCATGAACTCCTATCCAAATCAGGGCTGGAATGATGCCTTTGCCTACTATCCGGGAAATGAATATGTTGATATCATTCTAGTGGATGTATATGATAAATCAAACAAGCAACCTCAATCGCTACAAAGCCTTCTTCAGCCTTTTATCAATTGTATGGCAACCTTTTATGATGTACGCCGGAATTTGGGGGACTCCACCTTAAAAAGTTTTGGGGTTGGTGAAATGGGTTGTGGAAGCACAAATATAAATCAGAAGCGCCAGTGGTACAGTCAAGCGCTAGACTATTTGAGAGAAGAGAAAAACATTCAATTCCATGCCCTCTTTAATGGAAAAGACAAAGGCATAGATTTTACCATTGATTCTCTGCAAAATGCATTGACGGAAGCCTATTTGCGCCAAGATTATTCAGGAAAAGAAAATCGATTTTTATTTGGAAATTGGGTCGAAAGTCCAGTATTGGCGAAAATGATTGCACGAAGCTCAATTCAAAGAGATCATTAAGCAAATCGTTTTCTAAACGTTTGGTTATTAATCGACTTATTTTGAGTTTGATTTTAAATCTATATCCCCATTATCTGTTTAGCCGATGCCAGGGCTGAATCCACACATTGCCCACCTTTTTTATGGGCTTGGATAATAGCTAGAAAACTTAAGCCATCTGCAGTGAATGTACACTGTAACTCCATCATGGGGGGAGCTAATAAGGCATTCCAACGTTTGACCCCGTGTAGTCGAATCGGCTCTCCCTCGACAATGTCACTCCAGCCCTCAATTTGATAATCTTGAGTCCAAGTTTCAATGAAGCCTTTTAAGAACTCTTTTAAACCCAGTTTTTTGATAGCCTCTGCTGAATCTGGAAACCAAGCAAATAACAGATTTTCACCCGAACGAGAAAAGTGCCACTGCACTTCTTGGCCTTTCTCAGCTACCCGTTGTATGCGATAATCTTTAGGAAGTTCAAGTCCGATGCCTGACTTAATCCATCGAAGTGACTCTTGTTTTTTTGCCTGTTCATCGACAACTTGACAAAGCATAGGAGCTAGCATCTTTGCCAAGGGATGCAGAAGGTCATGCTCGGGCTTACAATGATACATTACCTGTACTAATCGGCCATGGCAAGGAAAAGCAACAAACTGTATTAACTTGGTAGTTCGAAACCCGAAGCCCGCCCAACTTTCAAGTGATGTATTTGCAGCAGTTGAATCACTAAGAGAAACATTCAGAATTTCTTCTAAAGTCATTGCTTGGACGCTTGCCTCTCGGTCTTTAATTTTTTCGCTCAAATTTTTCTTAAGCGGCTCCAGATTTGCTGCTGCAGTGGTAAATTGCCCCTTTCGTCCCAGCCAATTTATTTCACAGCGAGACTCTTTTTCACTATCCCTAATGAAAAGCAGACAGTGGCCCTTGTCCCAATGCCCTTCCAGTTCTTGTATGCACCAGCCAGGCGGGATTTGAAAAGCCATACCTTGCCAGGAAAAGAGTGTCCTATAATAAGCTAGTTGTGAAACTATTGAGTCGGAGATAGATGAAGGAGGGATTGAATCCATGCTGATAAAAATTAGAAAATGCAGGGCTTGAAAAAGATAAAAGCAGCAATTTCTTTTCCATTCAACC
>JBBQAD010000200.1:0-6710 GCA_038315885.1 Fibrobacteria bacterium
CCCGATTGTAAATCATTGGAACAAACCATAAAGTCAATAGGCAAATCCAATTCCCGAATCCGTTCCAAATTGCTTTGTAATACCGAAGAAACCCCATTCTTATCAAACAATGTATCACTTATCCAGAGTGCTCGACGGGGATGCTCGAAGCGACCTAGATTTTTAGTCATGGTATTAACTAGAGGCCGTGCTTTGAATAGAGTATTGAAGCTGGCAAAGGCCGCTCCTCCCAGAATGCTGGCAGCCAGTACTGGAAAAGAGAGATGATCCAATGCCTCGGCCAGGTCGATGTGACTGATATCATGGCTCGGAGTGTTACTCGATGCGGAGGCGTCAAAAAGAGCACGCAAATGACTGGGTACCTCGACTTGTTTTATCCATTGACCGCTGGCCAAGTCTTCAATTTTATTTTTTGATAACGCTGCTATTGTTCTTTGTTCTATTCTGTCGGCAACGATATGGTTGATATCGTGAAACATTTTTGGCAAGCAGTTTCGTAACACATCTAGAAATGCCTCCGCGCCGTTTTTACGCGATCCTGCAATTTGATGCAGCATATTTAAAAATGGGCGATACTCTTTTTTGACTGACAGTTGCAAGAAAAGCCCCGGTTTCTTTCCACCCAAGGCCTCATGCACCGCCTTTAGAAATTTCATGGTGTAACTGTGTCGGCGAAGTTCCTGCATTCCATTGCCGATTAGGAGACACATCAGTTTATCATTTAAAGTCCCTCGATGGAGAAACATCCGGAATAGACCAGGATCTTCCATATTGAGGGCAACTTGACAGAAATAGTCCAGAAAAGCCACGGTTAACTTTTCTTCTTCACTGTAATTTCCGAAGGGCCTATAGCTGCCACTTCGCAAAGACTCTAGCGCCAAGAAGGATAGGCTATGTTTTTTCTTTTTATTTGCCAAATCAGGTACGTGTAACAATGTACCACAACTTCCCGCAAAGAGTCCGAAATGGTCGTCTGAACCCCCACTAAGGAATTTTTGTTTATGTGCACAAAAATCTTCTGTTCGAATACCATGGCGCTTGGCATAAATGGCTAATGTTTCTTCGTCAAGGCTTTCAACCCAGGCTGAAGTCACCAGATTTTGCCAAGAATCGCGTTGCCCATTCAGCACCTCAAAGCTTTGAAAAACTAAGGCAAACACTTCGTAGAGTTTTTTTTGGGGATTCTTTAATTGACTGTAAACATAAAGTGGATGGGCTAAAGAAGTGGGAATTTGGTGTTCCGCTGTGTACTGTAGAAAACGATAAGCATCCTTCCGCAAGACCTTTAGTTTTTCTTCTTGTTCGGGGCTAAAGCCATAGGTGAGTATATGCACACCAGTATTGAAATCTGGAAAGTGACAGCTAAATTCGGCTGCGGGTATAATGTCGTGACCCGCATCTTGTAAAGCCCAGCAGGAACGGGCATTATTATGGTTTGTAACAGTTAGAACATCGGCTGCATTTTGTTTCAGACAACGAACCAAATCAAGGGGTTCAAGCCAAGTTTCAGGAAGCCTTAAAATACGGCCCCATAATTCATCGGGTATATCCGAATTTTTATCGTGACAATGTAAATCGATACGTAGCGTTTCTTCTTTGGGAAATTGCCTTTGCCAGCCTTCTAACTGACAATCAAGTTCACTTCGTAGATTTTCTCTAAAGGATTTAGCTTGCATGGGTGAATTTGTCTGCACGTTATTCTCCTTGAGATACATTGGCTAATACGGCTTCTGAAATGGATTGTTGAGTCGCTCTCACCGCAAATTCGTTCTTTCGGCTATCGCGATAAAAAACCAGATACCCCTCATTTTCGGCAATTAATATTTTTCCGCGTTTTTCAGTATGAGGCAGTAATTGATTGCGGTGAATGCCGCATGAATAGGGTAATACAATATAGACCGGAAGAGTTTGGTGAAGCGCATTGCGATGAATGGACCAGCGAATTTCAAAGGTATATTGATTGTAACGTAGCGAATAGCTAACTGTGCCGCCTAAACTGGGTGCATTCTTCACTTCGAGAACCATTCCGGTTTTAAACCACGTTTCAGGCACCGCCGGTGCTAGCCACAAGGTCGATGTGCTTTCTCGAAGCAGCATTTCCCGGATGAGACATAAGAATTCGGCGGCAGCCCATCCATGGTCTCCATCACCCATACATCCACCCCGGGTTTTAGGATGAATGGCCTCAGGCCAGGTATAGGTCGGCGAAGCGAATCGCAACATGGCATAGAGTATCGATTCCCAGCGATCGTCATTACTAGCCATCATGGCTTTGGCCAATTGGACAGAAAGATATGGGTTTAAGCCGGTATGAATAATTTTTTGGAAGAATAATCCATCTAGGATATTGTTATTCCATAGGTAGTCAATAGTAGGTTTTACCCAGTATTCATTGGTGTCAAAAAGATTTAATGGGACCAGGGCTACTAGGTTACCAATGGCGGCTGAATCTAGACTGCGATAGGGTGAACAGGGTAGACCAATGGAATCGCATTTCGAAAAAGCAATGTCGATAGATTTCTTAAGATCCTCTTCGTACCGATGTAAACAGTTGCGTAGCCATTCGGCATTTTTATGCTTTCCCAAAAATTCAGCAGTCCATAAGACTTCACGAATCCCTGCCAGACTCCAAAAATTATCCCAATAGTAGTGATCATTGGGACCGAAATGTTCCGCTGAAAATCCTGCCGGCAAGAGGCCAATTTGTTTGCCACCCCGTTTCATCTCCTGGCGGCGCATGTTATCAATCCATTTGGCACCTAACATCAGGGAATCAAAGCTTTCGCTTAAAAGGCGGTGATTCCCTGAGCAGCGCGCATGGCGGACGATTGTAAACAAGGCCTGTCCGTTACTATCCCATTCTCCGTTTTGACTTCGGAAGAATCCCGAGCGGGTTTGCAGTTGCATATAGCCCGGTATCTTTTTCACTACTTCTGGAAAAAGACCCAGGTTATCAAAAGCCATCGCGATAAAGGCGCTATCGCGTATCCAATTATGGTGATAAAAAAATGTTCCCGGTGAAAAGTGTGTCACATCATCAAATACATGAATGCGGTTACGGATTGCATTGAAAGCAATTTCGATGGGCATTTCGGGTAGTTTTACCTGCATTCCGCGCAGCGGGGTCTTTTCTAGAGATTCGAGTGTAGTGTTATGCTGGATGAAAACAGAATCTTTGGTGAGAGTCTTAAATTTCCGGTTAGGAAATACACCTTGTTTACCCAAAGTGCCCAGTGTAACAAAAGTCCGATGTTCTCCTGGCTCTAGCTGAATGTCCCATTCTGAGATACCCGACAAGATTCCTGATTTCGAACTGCTAACCTGTTCAGAAGCGACCTGCCACCGTTTGAGCAAGAGGGGATCACCAGAGTGTCTATCGGATATGGATGTATGATCGGGGTTTTCGAGAAAGAGAAAAGCGGGTCGATGATTAACCCGCCATAAATTGTTTTTGAAACGCAGGTGGTTAATATGACCGATGGTAAGTGGATTATAAGGTCGTATAGCGAGTCCGAAAGTCAGTGGTAGTGGTTCTGAAGAAAGATTTCTTAAGCTATGAGAAAACCACACCAAGTCTTCACCGTCACACTGTAAAGCCGTTGTTTCCGAGGACCAGTGCAAATATGGGGCAATTTCATATTCGGTAATTACCGAGGGCAGAGTGCTGCGGAATAAACTTTGGCGTACTTTTCCCTGAAGCCTGGGAGGAAAGAAGCCTTCCTTTTCACCTTGCTCCTTAGCCAATTTTGATTCACCCCGGGCACGCAAGTAGGGCATCATAGAACAGCCATAAGGTTCTAATGTTAACATTCCAACCTGGTCGAGCATCCCCTCTCGAACACTATCGGGATTGCCAATTGAGGTCCAGTTTCGCAGGGAGAGATTGGCGGTGATTAAATTCACGCCTGTGGGAATAAATTCTTTTGTCTCAGGATTCTGCTGCTGCTCAAGCCAGTAAGGCCAAATCCAGTCCAAGTTACTCTGAATAGTTAAAGTGTTATTCAGACCCGAGAGTAACAGTCCAAGACCCTGTTCCACCAGTTCCATTGGAAAAAACACCTGGCTGGGTCGCCCCACATTGGCCAAACCATCAATAAAAGGAATTAAATGATGTTTACCTGTTAGCCGAAAATACAGTTTAAGCAGCTCATTTAGCACTAAGGAAAGTCACCTTTGATAAGTGCGTGAAATGCAATTGACAGGGCTTAATGTGGCTTTAAAGTGCGAGAATTGGATTAGGAATAGATTATAAGGGCGTTACCAAATGAATTCGGAATTATAGTTTTTCTCAAAAAACCCCCGAAAATAGGACAAAACCGAAGGTTAAATCGTTTGCTATTAGCGCTAATTTCCAGCCTGAATCAATGTATATCAATGACTTAGCAAGGTGTTAAATTAATTTTTTTAGCCAGTGGAGCAGTTACATAATTGCTAAACAAACAATTAATCATCTAAATATGCCCAAATCTTCCAGCCATTATCAATGAAAACCAGGGTTCGGAAAAAGGGTAGTTCCAGTTCTTCCTTACCTTTTTCTTTAACCCATATTCTGACCCCTTTATAGTACTTAAAGCGTTTTCTATCGACGATTGGACCTGTGATTTCATAGCGAGATAGTGTGAAATTTCTGCCGGAATAGCGATCTACCCACCGTTCAACCATTTTGGCATTATCCATAATGTAATACTGATTCATAAATTTTCGCACAGATTCACGGGTTGTATCGGCATTTTCCAGATAGGGGTAGATTAGATCAAATTCTTGTGGAGTGAAAGAAATTTTAAATAGCAAATTCTTATCCGCCTTATTTAGGGCATCCAAAGCTTTATCAATCAGAGTTTCTTGATTGGCACTTAAGTTCAGAATATTTATTGATTTTTTCGCGTGGGAAAAATCTTTTGAAAATGAAAAAGTTGCAATAAGTAAAATTAACGCAAATTTATTAAAAAATTCTAAAAAATTTCTATCTGGATTATAATATGACATCTAAAACCTGCTTTTTTTAGAAAATAAAAAAAATACCCGGGAAACCCGAGTATTTTATGAAAATAAATTTATTTCAATAACAGATTTACATCAAAATACTACAGACCAGAAAGAACAATTCGCGCACCCTGGATTCCCAATTTGCTCTTCAATCGAACATAGTAAACACCATTTTGCGAAACGTTGAGCTTAACTCGTAAATCTTGTTTAGGTGATAATTGAATTGAATTTTCTAGTGTTACGGTTCTTCCTTCCGAATTTACAACTTCCAAGCTAGCCAGCATATCGGTTTCGGCACGGATAATTAATACATTGCCCTGTTCAACACCGATATCAAGCTTGTTTTTGGAGGCAATACTGTGGCTTAAAATCCCGACCGAGCCAGAACCTTGGCCTTTATAAATTAAGCTATTAGGTACAGTCCAGCCCATGTGCCACATATCGTCACCCACAATGGCTCCTGCGCCAGCTGTCACGAGTTCAGTTGCAATGGGTTTTAAGGTGCTGTCAATTACTGGGCTCGAGATTGTTGGTATCAAGGCATTCAACAAGGTGTTTACCGCTGCATTTGAAGCCGCTACGTCACTCTTAAATTTTGCCACATATGTGCCACCTAAGAATGTGCTGCTGAATTTCAATTCGGGATCGGTAGCTTTCAGTAGAGCGTTGGTACTGGATTCGCCTTTGATGCTGACCGCCAGCGCAGAATTATTTCCAACTAACAACATTTTTTCAAAATGACCATAACACTCTTCTTTTAGGTCAAGATTGGCGCCTTTATTGCCCATGTGGATTAAGGTTAGATTAGACCATTTCGGCATGGTATGCGGGTCGCTTTTTCCCGCAGCCTTGTTTGAACCAGCTTCAATATTATAATCACCGGTGGATGCAGATTGCAAGTTGATCATATATTGGCTTGTTCCGGTATATCCGTGATCGATATCAAACCCATCATCATTTTGACCTGTAACAATCAAATGATCGGAATTGACTGTACCACCGAACCATTCAAAACCATCATCATCTCCATTGTGCACTTGGATGTAAGATAATTTGGTTTTGCTTCCGACCCCGCCAAGGGTTAAGCCATTTAATTCTTTATCGGCAACCACGGCAAAACCAGGCCATTCGATTCGAACATATTCCAAAACACCAGATGAATCATCAGCAACAGTGCCACCATATTTAAAACGTTCATCACCTTCAAAGCTGACATTGACACCTTGATTTACAGTTGCTTTACCTAGGACGAGTATTCCACCCCAACTTCCCCGAGTAGGAGAGGTTTCATCCGATGTAAATACAATAGGTTCAGCCTTGGTACCTTTAGCAATGATTTTTGCGTCTTTTTCAATTACCAGCGTACCTTTTGTTGAGGATTGGCCTTTAACAGTGGTACCGGGTTCGATTGTTAATGTTACACCTGAATCGACAATCACAAATCCGCTTAGAAGCCAAATTTTATCTTTGGTCCAGGTCATGCTTTTTGTGATATCACCACTAACAATTTCTGAACCGGTAATCTGCGCCACTGAACCCGGAACGGTCCAACCTTGATACCAAAGATCAGTACCGACAATTGCACCTGCGGAAGCAGTTTTAATCGCTTCAGCTTTCGGCGAAAGGTCGGGATTCAATGCTTCAGTGACAGTTGGAATTTGGGCAGCTAACAAAGTTTCAACAGCAGATAGAGATGCAGCGACATCTGTCTTGAATTTTGAAAT
>JBBQAD010000108.1:0-8762 GCA_038315885.1 Fibrobacteria bacterium
TCTTCCAATTTTGTGGCTTCAATTTCTTGGATACGTCTGGTGATGCCATCATTCGAAGGTTCACGCTCTAGCAGCTGCCGATAAATTTGCAATGCCTGTTCTTTGAGACCTTGTTGAAAATAAATTTCGGCCAATGTAACAGTGGCTACATTAGACGGTGCAGTTTGCAAGGGGAGTTCTTCATGTTCGCTCTCTTCTGAGTCCTCTTCTCCTTCGTGGGTTGCTGATTCTGAATCGACCTCACTATCCCCATCTATTTCCGACTCAAAGTCACTCAATAGGGTGGCATCTCCCGAGGCCATCTCGGCATTGCCGCCGAGGACATTGTAAAAGGTTTCTGCGCCTACTACCTCAGAGGTTTCCCCTACTTCCGGGGTTTGGGTGGCCGCCATTGTTTCATCCTCGTTTTCCTCTTCCAGATCCCGCCGGTCCATCGATTGGGTCAATGCAAGCGTATCCTCGTTGAAATCAGGCATGGATGCTGACTGTGAACGACCCATCGAATCGCCAACATTGGTATCGTCCTCATCATTATCCAACTCATCCACAAAATCCTGTGAGGCACCCAACTCTGCCGCGAGGGTCTGTGACTCTAATTCGAGATCTTGGGGACTGATGGCCTTGAATTCTGATGTATCGCCGAGTACCTCTTTTTCTTGCTCAGCATTTTCATCGTCAATATTTACACTGATACTCTGACCCTGTTCCCGCAATATATCACGCGAGACGGAGCTGGTATCAGCTGCGGCATTCAACATGGCCTGTTCTTCTTCGGTAGGTTTTTTTAATTGGGATGTATCTGTACTGAGGTCGACATCTTCTTCTCCGAACATTTGGTCAAGTCTAGCTGTAACATCATTACCATCAATTACAATAGATGAATCTGCACCGGGAAAATGAGAAGCGCCGAGCAGCTCCATCGCCTGCGAATGCGAGAGTTGCTCCTCATCGATTGCTGCCAGGGGATCTTCGGTATTTGTTTCGTCTACGGCTTCACCTTGTGTATCACTTGGCTCATCGATATCGTCACCAATCGTATCTCTATCAAGGGAGATGCTTTGTTCGGTTTCGGGACCCATTTCGTCCAATTCTTGACTCTGTGAAACTGAAAGTTGGGACTGCAATTCATCGGTATCCAAACCGCCCGATTCAGCAGCCATATCCCGCAGGGCAAAAGAAAGTGTTTCATTGCCTGGTCCCATTGATGAATCTGAGAGCGAATCCGGAGAAAGTTCAGTTCGATCAAAACTACTGGTTTCTTTCGCCACCACGCTATCAAGGACCTCAAGAGTATCTGTTATCTGTAATCCTTGACTAGCCCGAATTTCAGCTTCATCGGGGCCAAAAAGTTCGTCGAGCTTGTTTTCGATATCTTCACCCCCGATGAATTCGTCGTCCTCTTCATCCGGGATGGTTTCAATCTCATCGAGTGTTTCATCTTCCCTAACTGCTCGCGTATTGCTCGTGGAGTGATCTTCTTCAGAAAAAGCTTGGGAGGCGAGTACCTCTTCGAGTTCGTCATTGCTTTCTTCGGGAACAAACTCAGAAGCCGCCAAGCGGACTGGAGTAAACGATTCCTCTTCATTTGCAACATCATCTGTATCTAAATTGAGGGTGGATTCTGTTTGAGTGTCTAAATCTATACTGCCAGTTTGATTTGCCCGTTTTCCGAAGTCTTCACCCTCTTCCTCTGCAAAGAGACTGTCGAGGCGTTGTTCAATATCCTCGCCAGAGATCATCTCATCGGTCAATTCATTTTCAGATTCATATTGGGTCTGCGCCCTCGTTTCTTCAACAGCTTCAGCTGCCATCGCTGTGTCCAAGCTATCATTTTCAAGCGGCATTTGCTGAGTTAAGGCTGCGCTATTTAAGTCGATATCCTCCTCGCTGAGCTGTTTAGTCATCTCAAACTCAGTTTCGGTCTGTGTATCCTCTTGATCAGTAGTACCAAACATCTGGGTCAAGCGGCCTTCAACGTCTTCACCCGAGACCTTGCCTGCAATTTCGGCTGTTACTTCAGAAGTTGCATCAGCTTCATTCTCACTGTCTATATCAACATTATGAGTGCTGGATAGTGTTTCACTAGCAGTATCTATTTCTTCTGTACCAAACATGGAATCAATGCGAGCTTCAAAATCTTCGCTGTTGAGTGAGTCCTGATCTGAAAGCTCTTTGAATTCTGTGGTAGCCACAAGCTCATCGTCACCAAAAAGGTTGTCTAAACGGTCGGCTACATCTTCGCCTGAAGGAGCGTCTTCTTTGGGCACTGCTTGGGTTGACCTGCCAAAAATCTCGGTAGTGATATGGGTATCTTCAACTAATACATCCTCCAAAGAATGAGTTCCGGTTTCGTCGGGAATAAAATCCCCCACCGCATCGATATCGCCATCGGAAAGATTGGCGGTTTCTTCCATACCCGATAAAAGTGTATCGTCGTCTCTAAGGGCGTCCTTAGCTCCGGGTAACACCGAAAGTTTGGCAATCGTTTTCTTTGCGTCCAGATCAAAGGGATCCATGCTCAGAAGACTCGCATATTTTTCCAGAGCCAAACGAGTCCATTGCATTTGATTTAAAATCTGGCCCAGATGTCGCAAAGCAGATGGGCAGCGGGGATCAATCTCTAAGGCAGCTTCAAACTGTTTTTTGGCTTCATCAATCCGGTCCGCCTCTACAAAGCAGCGGCCCAAGACAACATGTCCAATGGCGTAATCCGGATCCTCGGAAAGTCCTTTGCTGCAAATCGCTATGGCTTGTTCCACATTTTGCTCGCGCAGATAGGCCTCAGCCAAACGCGCAAAGAGACGCGAATCTCTAGCCTTCGGAAACTTTTCTTGAAAATCAATAGTCGAAAGGGCTTGGCTCATTAGCCGCTCCTGGGATTGAAAATAAGGGGCAGTGGCTGTCTACCCCGAGCAACATTATATCAAACCTTCTAGGGGAATGGCTTCATCTATTAACATAATGGGAATATCTTCACGTATAGGATAGAGATATTTCTTATCTGCACGAATCAGCCCCGCATCCATTTTTTCTTTAACCGCTTCTCCTCCGCGATTTTTCAATTGACCAGCAGTCACTAAGCCATTTAGTTTTTCAATTAAGCTTGCTTCCGCTAGGGCAACATCCTCTTTGGTTTCAGGACAGCAGAGAATATCTAATAATTCTTGATCGACCATTTTTCCTCCGGATCACTCTTCAATATGGGAAATGTAATTGTGTTTAAACTTTAGTCTTCTTAAATGGTGTGTACTACTCTGAAAATACACCGATAGAGCCCAGCTTTGAAATTCTTTTTTCAACAAGGTCTTCCTTGGAAAGAAGTTTTAGGGCTTGTAATTCCTCCTTCAGAATCGTGCCGAGTCTGTTACTCATTTCGTCGGGATCCCAATGCGCCCCTCCTTCGGGCTCTTCGATTACTCGGTCAATGACTTTTAGTTCCAAGAGTTCCCGGGCCGTTAACTTCATCTGGGGAGTTATTTCTTCCTTTTTCGAAGCATCACCCCATAAAATTGTGGCACAACCTTGAGGGGAAATTACGCCATACCAGGCGTTTTCCAGCATCAGTACTCGGTCTCCCACTCCAATACCAAGGGCACCGCCACTAGCTCCCTCACCAATAATTGTGACGATAATAGGGACGGGCAAGACTGCCATTTCACGCAAATTTACGGCGATTGCTTCGGCCTGTCCTCGCTCTTCTGCTCCGATTCCGGGAAAGGCTCCTTGCGTATCAATAAAAGTGATGACGGGTAGGTTAAATTTGCCTGCCATTTTTAAGAGTCGTAAAGCCTTTCGATAACCCTCGGGGCTTGCCATTCCAAAGTTACGGCGGATACTCTCTTTGGTATCACGACCCTTCTGTTGGCCAATTAGCGCTACAGACTGTTGCCCTAGTTTGGCCAGGCCTGTTACAATCGCGGCATCATCTCCAAAGCGACGGTCGCCATGAATTTCTATAAAGTGGGTAAAGATTTTTTCGATGTAATCCAAAGCATAGGGTCGCCCCGGTCTGCGTGCCAATTCATAGCGATTCCAAGCAGTTAGCCGGGACTGGATGCGTTTTTGCAGATTGGTTTTCTTATTGACCAATTCAGTGACATCTGTTGAAGTAACACTAGAGGTTGCTAGCAGTTCTTCGATTTTAGTAGCAAGGTCAACAACAGGTTTTTCAAACTCCAGATAAGGTGCTTTGGGTATCGGCATCAAGTCTCCTCTGTCAATCTACAATGGCTCTTTGACAGGGTTTAAAGGTAAAAAGCTGCAAGGGAAGCAGCCCCATCAAAAGTTTAATTGAACAAGTGCCAAATTTTGAGGTACTGGCTCACCAACTAAGACCAAGACCTTTAAGTTTCGGGTTCGGTGTCGATCTAGTTTCTCAAGGGCATTTTGGTAGGCACCATCATCCAAGGCAATAATTACTTGGTGCAAATCCATCTTATCCGCCAGGCTTTCCAAGGCGTGCAGTTCTCCAATCCAATTTCTTTTCAGTTCGCTGGGCATGGGGTCTTGTGCAAAACCCAAGTAACCCACAAAATCATAGCCGGGAACTTGCTCCCTTTCAAAAAGTGAGGCTAAGCGCTGGGCACGTGCGCCGGTGCCGATTATAGCCAGTCGAGTGCGTGTACCCAGCATGCGCGTCAAAAATCGTCCCCCATGATTGGCTAAACTCCGCCAGGCTGGCAGTAAAACAATACAGACCAAGGCGGTCAGGCCAAAAACCACTCGGGAATAGGCGCTCTCGCGCAAGAAAAAACCGGCGGCAAAAAAAATCAAAAAGGCCCCGGCCAGTAAAACAAATAAGCGTCTCGGTGTAACCGGCTGCCGGCTGTATTCACCCCCGTAGGCCAAAGTACAGAGCACCAGCAGAGAGAGTAACACATGCCAGAAGAAATACAGTTGAGAATGGATTATGGTGGAATAGTCTGCACCGATTCTACCAAAATAAAGCGATGTCACCATCACCAGTACACCATTTATAATTGCCTGATCGAGCAACCAACGCGGCCACTTTTGTAAATAAGTAGTCACGATGTTAACAATACCTAAAAGCGCGATTCCCATATAAAAAAGTAAGAAAGGCAAGGCCCGCAGTTCGAAGTGTTTCTTGGAGAAAATGACCATAGCTTCATAGAAATTAAACAAAGAGCCAAAAGGGCGGTGTCTGGCACTCTCCCCTTTAAAATGAATCACACTAGTTTTGGGATAGTAATAGTTTTTCTTACCCAATTCTGCGATCCGGTAACATAGATCTAGGTCTTCACCATACATAAAAAAGGCTTCGTCGAAACCTCCGATAGACTGAAAGATTTGTTTATCGACGCATAGGAATGAACCCGAAACGGCATCCACCACATGAATCTTATTTTCATCTAAGTAGCTGAGATTGTACTTCCCGAAGACGCGGCTCTTAGGAAAAAGCGAAGCCAGTCCGGTCAATTTAAAGGCGGCAACCTGAGGTGAGGGAAAACTGCGTTTACAAGCCGGCTGTAAGCTTCCATCGCGGTTCACTACTTTACAACCTGCCGCTCCCATTTCTGGGTTAGAACTGTAAAAGTCCCACATGACCTGCAAAGTATCTTCACTGATTAGGGTGTCGGGATTCAAGAATAACAATAAAGGCTGATTGGCTATTGCCGCGCCACGGTTACACCCACTGCCAAAGCCAAGATTTCTATCCGAAGAAAGCCAGGTCACTTGGTTATACCTGGGCTTTAACACATTTAATGTTCCATCACGCGAGGCATTGTCGAAGACAATTATTTCTGTTTTGCCTTTAAAATGTAGAGCTGAGTGCAAAATGCTCTGCAGGCAATCATTTAGGTATTCCCTTACATTGTATGAAACAATGACAAGGGAAATTCCAATCGATTCAGAGGCAGAAAGTGGGTTATCCAAATTCAGAGTCCCAGGCGAAGCCGAATCAGTAAAAATAATGCTTCGCTAACAATTTTACTGGACATCTTGGATTGACCCCGGGTTCTATCGACGAAGAGAATCGGGATTTCCTTAATGCGTAGGCCTTTTCGCCATAGCTTGAATGTCACTTCAATTTGAAAAGAGTAGCCATCTGAATGTATCCAATCCAGACGAAGTCGGCGCAATGCATTAACACGAAAACATTTGTAACCTCCGGTAGCATCATGAATAGGCATCCCGGTTATCCACCTAGCATAGCGGTTGGCACAATAACTGAGTAACAATCGCCTAATCGGCCAATTGACCACCGTTACACCCTTGATATAGCGACTCCCGACCACCAAATCGGCATTCTCAATGGCTTTCAAAAAATCGGGGATGCTTTCAGGATTATGCGAAAAGTCGGCATCCATTTCAAACACGTAGTCATAGTTGTTTTTGATGGCGTACTTGAAGCCCTCAACATAAGCTGAACCTAAACCGCGTTTACCCGGTCGGCGAATGAGGAAAAGATTTTCTCGTTCAGCTTGCTTCTTTTGGGCCCATTCTCCTGTTCCATCGGGCGAATTATCATCTACAATAAGTACATGCAGGCCGAGTTGGAGAGACTCAATTTTCTCGAGTAAGAGCGGAAGATTTTCCATCTCATTATAGGTGGGAATAATGATCAGGGTTTTTTTTGTATCTGCTGTTGGATCTGACATAAGGGCCTTCAGCCATCCTTCGTCAATAAAAATGACAAACTACACTAAGCGCTACCGGCTTTCCAAGTTTTGGTTGCTAGAAAAATGACTCTGTAACTGACTTTTAAGCCCTGAGAAACTCCAACCCAGTTGTTTTTCCAATTTGGCATTGATAAAGCCGGAACGAAGCGGGCGTGCCGCTTTTTGATTTAAATCGCTGGTTAAGCAAGTGGAGATTTTGGAGCTATCGAGCTTAAAGTAATCGGCGACAGCCTGAGCCCAATCAAGCCGACTCATTCGCTCGGAGCCGCTGGCATGATAGAGGCCCTTGCAACCCATTTGAATGAGATCAAAAATGGCGCGCGCCAAATCAGAAGCAAGGGTGGGATCGCCAATTTGATCGGTAACAATCTTGAGTTCTTTTTTAGCTTCCAAAGCTTCTTTTACGAAATCAGTAAAACTCTGCTTCAGACCTCGACCCTTGCCCCAGAGTAACATTGTGCGAAGAATAAGCGAATTGGGATTGCGGCCCAAGACCTCGCGCTCCGACTGTAACTTCGTTAACCCATAAAAACTAATAGGATTCACCTGATCTTCTTCTGTATAGGGTCCCGCAATTCCATCGAATACATAATCGGTGGAAATCTGTACCATGGGCCTTCCTAATTCAGCCATCCAAGCCACAGCCTCACAATTGATTCGGCGACAGAGTTCTTGTTGTTCCTCACAGGCATCCACATTGGTTAAGGCAGCAGCGTTCAGAATCCAATCAGCCTCGCAAGCTTTCAAACTTTCTTGTAAATGATCTTGTTTTCCGATATCCACTTTTTGATAACTAGTGCAAAGCTCGGGTAGAAGCGCAGTTTCTTCCATTCCAAAACCTGCGATTTCTAAGTCTGGCCTGCGGCTGGATTCTCGCAGGAGACTTTGACCCAGCAAACCATTGCATCCGACTAGTGCGATTTTCATGTTGAAGAATTTCCAAAGTTCTTGGTGAAGCGACCAACGGGGAAATCTCTGGGAGCAAAGCGCTGATTTAACATTTCGGCCAGGAGACCCAGAGATACAAATTGAATGCCCACGATAATTGAGGCGATACCCCCCAACATGAGGGGACGGATATGCAGATCATGAGTAACTATCCATACCCCAGCAAAATAAAGGAGAATCAAGGTTCCCAGCCCAGAGAACAGGAGACCCACCAGTCCAAATAAGTGTAAGGGCCGGGCTGTAAAACGGTGAAGAAATAAAAGAGTGATGAGATCAAAAAAACCATTGAACAGCCGGGCAAATCCGTATTTCGATTTTCCGAAGCGCCGTTCACGATGGTGGACAGTTTGTTCTTCTACTCTAAAGCCATTCCAGTTTGCGAGTACGGGAATGTAACGATGCAATTCTCCATAAAGGGTGAGGGATTGTGTCACTTCCCGTTTATAGGCTTTTAAGCCGCAGTTAAAATCATGGAGTGGAAGTCCAGAAGCGATGCGTAACACTGAATTAAATAATTTAGAAGGCAGCGTCTTGTGCCATGGATCATAGCGTTTTTGTTTCCAACCGGAAACCATATCGGCTCCAGCCTCTAAACGGCCAATAAGACCGGGTATTTCACTGGGATTATCTTGCAAGTCTCCATCCATCGTGATGATGTAATCACCCCGACTTTCACGAAAGCCTACTGCTAGGGCAGCGGCTTTGCCACAGTTGGCCCGAAAACGCAGGCCCCGAATTTTTGGGTTTACAGCGGCAGCCTTTTCGATTTCATCGAAGGTGCCATCCCGGCTTCCATCATCCACCACTAGAACTTCGTAGTCTATCTGATGTGTCTGACACACGTCTTCAATCTCTTTGAACAAATGCGACAAGCTTTCAACTTCATTAAAGGCAGGTATAACAATGCTTAATTTCATGGCTTCATCTTCATTCTATTTTTTCATTCTGCTTTGGCCGCAAGTGCATTATCCTTTGCTGAACGACTGAAAACAAAGTAAAAACCACCAAATAGCATCACAACTAAACCGACGACCGAAGGCAAAAAGGCTAAAGAGGCCGATAATGGCTTTAATTCAGCCTGACTAACCAAGAGCACACCGGGAAGCGTATACAGATAAGCTCCCAAACTTTGCGGAATGCCCCAACCCCCGATGTTAAGCGGAATCACTCCAG
>JBBQAD010000082.1:0-10088 GCA_038315885.1 Fibrobacteria bacterium
AATCAACCAAGAAACACTTAAGCTAGATCTGTTTCTTTTTCTGGTGATACCTTTGGGAGTTTGGATTGGTTATCGCATCAATAGCTGGATTCCTCAGAAAGCCTTTGGTTACCTGGTGCTGATCCTGCTTTTCTTAACCTCTGTTAAATTGATTTTCCCAAGTTAGATGTATTCCATTCCTGGACCTATGTATTAAGAAATTTGTTACTTACCATCTATAAGCCTTTAATAGGGAGACAGTATGTCACAGCTCAATCACAACGACCTAATTCTTTTTCAAGGTGATAGTATTACCGACGCAGGTCGAAGCCGCGAACAGCTTAGCGACATGGGAAAGGGCTATGCACTTATGGCTGCCGCCCAATTGGCCGCTCAGTACCCAGAAATAAAATTAAGGTTTTTAAACCGTGGTATCTCCGGCAACCGGGTCAAGGATTTACTTAGTCGTTGGGAAAAAGATTGTATCGAACTTAAGCCCACTTGGCTGAGCCTGATGATTGGTATTAATGATTGCTGGAGGCGTTTTGATAAAAACGAGCCGACCTCCACCGAAGAATTTGAGAATGGTTATCGATCTTTGTTAACAATGACTAAAAAGAAGACTTCTGCAAAGATTATTTTGTGTGAACCTTTTGCATTACCCCATCCAGAAGACCGAAAAAAATGGCGAGAAGATCTCGATCCTAAAATCGATGCAGTTCGTCGCTTGGCGAGAGAATTTGGCGCATACTTGGTACCCTTTGACGGCATTTTTGCACAGGCTGCTTGCCGAGTCGAGTGTGACTATTGGGCTGGAGATGGAGTGCATCCCAGCATGGCCGGACACAGTCTGATGGCTCATCATTGGCTACAATGTTTTAAGCAAGCTATAAAAACTCAAGCATCCTAGACTGAGCATTTAGTTTCACCATCTGCTGTATCAGAATTGATAGCTATCGAACTGGTAGATTATCTGTTCAGATACAAATGTGTAGCTATGGGGAACTTTGCTCGGGGCAAAATCAGAAAAAAATCCTTTTTTTCTCCAATTCTAACACTATTGGGATGCCTTCCCACTTCGTATTATAATTGGCCCATTCTTTGATATAGACTCCTGCAATACCACTTTTTCAGGAGGAACAATGTCACACTCAAATTTTTCAAAACGACTTTTGCCTGCTTTGCTTGCGCTAAGCGGTTACCTGGTTTTAACGGGCTGTGAGCCTACGGCCAATGAAGATACAGTTAGCCAAGGGAATATTTCTTCCGAAGCTAAAGTCGCAGGTAGTTTAACCCAAAACTTGTTTAATGGCAGCAATGGGGCTTCAGAGTCCATAGGGAAAACGGCATCCTTGAGTCAACTGTTACAGATGACTAAACCCGGACTGCCCGCTTTAGAAGGAAAGGCATTGGGAAAAAAATCCAATCGAATGGCAGATGAAACCGGGTTGACATTTGATCTCACTGATACAGCTTCCGGTTTTGTGCGGGTCTATTTCAGCAAAGTCACAGGTGGAATAGAAGAATATGATAGCGCCAAGGTGCTGTGGGATGAGTATTCTAAAGATGAAATAAGCGACAACGAAAATATCATTGAATTTAGAGGTCTAAAGGTCGCGCCCAATAAACTGGAAAGCTTTAGTATTACAGATGCCGATGGAGATGGAGTCGCCGGAGGTCAGGCTAAATACAATAAGAGGGTCAAACTTTTTAGTTCCAGCACCTTCTTACAGGCTGATGAAGAACATCGCGTGGGAGATAGGGAAGTGGCAGAGATTGTGGTTGATGCTGGCCTCGACCAAAATTTCGATGCAGAGGATGACAATGAAATTGTATCTCTTTCCTGGAAACGGTATAACACAGCTGGTGAATTAGTGGCTCAAGCCAATGCCATCGATTTGGATGGAGACGGGATAGTCTATTCCAATAAAATGGGTAGTCAAGTCATGATGCAGCTAGAGAATTATGATGATCCTAAACCCGATATCGTCTCTGGTAAACTGTTTTTTACTGTCACCAAAGGTGAAGGCGGTAAAGACATCATGACAGGGTTTTCAGGAGAAGAAATTCAAATAGATGGCAGGCATAACCGCTTCTATGCGTTAAACTCCAAAAACGATTCCATTCTTGTGCCGGGTGAAAACTTCTTTGTTCACATGTTGAGCAGTAGTGTGAATGAAACAGATACGGTAGAAGAGGCTCATCTAATCATTGCGGTCAATCCAGGTAGCGATTGGAGTTCTGATAGCGATAATCGTGTCACCGAGATGCACTTTGTAGGAAGCAACCGTCTGGGTCCCATTGCAGCTTTCCAGATTGATTTTTACCCCAGTGAACCCTTTTTGTTCGAACACGAGCCCAAGGGAGGCAGTCTCAATGCCGACTTTAGTTTGCGCGATGGTGGTTCGGCAACTTTACAAGGGAGCTATAGCAAAGACGGTGACCTTGATTTGACCTATACTGGCCCAGACGGTTCAAAAACCCGCCTTACTGTCAAAAAGGGAGAATCCCTTTAAAAAAAGGCCCAGAAGAATTAAAATTGTGCTACCAAGGCTAATTGAAGCTTGGCAAATGGTGGCTTAGCACAGTTGGTTCGTGCGCTAGCCTGTCACGCTAGAGGTCAGGGGTTCAAGTCCCCTAGTCACCGCCAAAAAATCCCGCAAGCCTGCGGGATTTTTTGTTTTATGGGCTTTTTCTCGCTTTTCAGTTTTATAAAATCAACTGTTTCACAAGCTCAAGGTAGATCACAGTTTAGTAAAATAATTTGAAATACATACTCCAATAGAGTATATTAACGTTATGGAATTTGTAGAAATTAAGCATTTCACCGACAAAGCCCTAAAGGTTCTGACTGACGACAATCTCTCGGTCCTTCAAAGCACCTTGAACGCAAATCCTGAATCAGGCAATCTCATTCGCGGGGGAGCCGGAGCACGTAAGATTCGTGTTGCGGTTCCTGGACGTGGGAAAAGTGGGGGCGCTAGAGTTATATACTACTTCCAAAAAGAAAACAAGATTTGGTTTCTCGATTTTTTTACTAAGAATGAAAAAGAAAACCTGAGCAAAGGAGAAGTCGAATGGCTAGCATCACTCATAAGACTAATAAAAGGGTAAAACCTGATGTCTTTACTGATGTCCAACAAAGAGCTTTGGACGAAATAAAGGCATTCAAAACGGGCAAGCTGCGCTTTAGAACCACGTTATTGGATAAGAGTGGATACCGTGATGTAATCATGGAAACCGGGCCTGAGCAAGCTCTGCGTAGCCAATGTGCCGAGGTCTTCTCGAAGCTCAGGAAGGCGACGGGGCTCAGCCAATCTGAGCTTGCTAAAGCTATAGATGCCAGCACAAGAAGCGTTCAGGGCTGGGAATATGGCAAACCTTGCCCAGGCCCTGTTCTAAAGCTTTTACGAGTGATGGGCAAAATTCCTGCTGCCAAGAAATTGGTATTGGCAGAGGTTATCGTATAATCTTAAATGAAATCCCTGAACTAGCTCAAGGTAGATCACAGGCAGGGTCTCCATAGTCAACCAAGTTCAGTATCGTGGGATTGTCGCCACAGACGGGACATTTGGGGTTGCGTTTTCCCCGGGTTTCTCTAAAGCGCATACTGAGCGCATCATAAATTAACAGCCGGTCCGTCAACAGTTCGCCCTTGCCCAATAGGTATTTGATGGTTTCGGTGGCTTGAATGCTCCCTATCACTCCTGGCAAGACTCCGATTACACCGGCCTCGGAACAAGTGGGGATAGAATTTAAGGGAGGTGGCTCTTTAAAAATGCAGCGGTAACAACGTGATTTTCCTGGAACAACTGTCATGACCTGACCTTCAAATCGAAGGATACCGCCATGGCTAAAGGCCTTATGGGCCATGACGCAGGCATCATTGATCAAAAATTTGGAAGAGAAACTATCCGTGCCGTCTAAAACAAAATCATATTGCTCAATTACCTGGGCAATGTTGTTAGCCCGCAAGAATTCTTCATGGAGAATAATGTTTACATCGGGGTTGAGTTCGGAAAGTTTTTCTTTCGCGGACAGTGCCTTGGAGCGTCCCACATCTTTGGTGAAATGCACGATTTGCCGCTGAAGATTGCTGAAATCGACGACATCACCATCGGCTATCCCGATTGTTCCGACCCCGGCGGCAGCCAAATAGTATAGCGCAGGTGCTCCAAGCCCCCCGGCGCCAATACACAATACCTTCGATTCTAAAAGGCGTTTCTGCCCGGTGATACTCACCTCATCCAATAAAAGATGGCGTTTGTATCGCTTGACCTGCTCTTTGGTGAAATTCATACCTTACACCTTGGCTATTAGTGAAACACTGAAGCTAAACCGAAACCTGCTTTATTACCAAAATTTTTAAACATCTTCATACAAGGGCGTACTTAAATAGCGCTCACCCGAATCACAAATAATTCCAACCAGCACCTTCCCCTTGTACTCTGGCCGCTGACCCAGTTTTAGCATCGCTAGCACATTGGCTCCAGAAGACATGCCGCTGATAATTCCCTCTTCACGGGCCAGTCGGCGGGAAGTTTCCATCGCCTCTGTGTCACCTATTTGAATGATTTCGTCATAGATTTTGGTATTCAACACTTTGGGCACAAAGCCGGCACCCAAGCCTTGCAGATGATGCATACCTGCGCGGCCCCCACTCAATACAGGTGAGGCGCTCGGTTCAACCGCAATTATTTTAATCGAAGGTTTCTTGGCTTTTAAAATTTCGCCGACCCCGGTAATTGTTCCTCCAGTGCCCACGCCACAAATGACTGCATCAACTTTGCCATCGGTGTCTTCCCAAATTTCTTCGGCGGTTTGTTTGCGATGGGCTTCGGGGTTAGCGGGATTGTCAAACTGCTGGGGCATGTAACAGTCGCTGCGGACTGAAATTATTTCGATGGCTTTTTCTATGGCTCCAGTCATTCCCAGTGCTGCCGGAGTCAATTCCAATTGGGCTCCCAGGGCTTTTAGCAGATTTTTTCGCTCTGAACTCATCGATTCGGGCATGACCAGAATACTTTTGTAGCCTCTCACCGCAGCAATCCAACAGAGTGAGATACCTGTATTTCCGCTGGTTGGCTCCACAATGGTCATACCGGGTTTCAGCTTACCTGATTTTTCGGCGCTGAGAATCATATTGAGGGCGATTCTATCTTTTACCGAACCTCCGGGATTGCGCTGCTCCAGTTTGACGAGAAACAAGGTCTCCTTGTCTTTGCCTACTACCCGATTGAGGCGTAGCAGGGGAGTACGACCTACTAATTCTGTCAAGTCATTACAGTATTTCATGAATTATCCCCTGCAGCTTTAAAAACGGTGTTTCCAAATAATATTGAGATACATCCATTGGCTTACAAATTAAAATCAAGGTGTATACCACATTCAATTTTGTCGCTTCCCGCCCAGCGGCCTGAACGTGTATCACCATTGAGAGGCTTTGTAGTGCAGGTTCCCGGTGAGCAGCCGATACTGGTATAGCCCTCTTTGGCCAAGGGATGTTCGGGTACTTCCCATAACTTTAAATAAAGATCCACATCCTCCTGGGGCCAATCGGCGAAGGGACAAATCTTTAATTTTCCCTTCTGCATCTGCACAAAAGGTGTTTCTTTTCTGGTTTCTGCCTGGTCGCGACGGAGGCCAGATATAAAAGCTTTCACATCGGTCTGGCCCAAAAATCGAGCTTGCACGGCGACCTTGTTTATTCCACAGCAAGCATCCCGATCTTGAATGCGAATAACATTGGCAACTTCCATGGCATAGCGGTGATTATCGGGATCGGTGGAACGAAATTCTTGCAAACGGGTTTGGTAGTGAGAAACCAAAGTATCTCGATAGTCGAGAGTTTCCTTAAAATGAAAAGTGGTATCAATAAAAAAGACACGAATTGGTATATGCAAACGGTATAAATGGTGCAGCAGCAAACCAGAGTCTCGTCCAAAGGAGGTCGTGGCAGTCAATCCTTCGCCAAGCAATTCAAAAGCGCGCTGCAAGCGTTGATCAGCCGTTAAAGTTTTGAATTCTTCATCCAAAACTTCGGCTTGAGTCTGATTGATATCTATAAGTCCCTGGCTGCCGCCTGGCGCTTTACCGTTTAATTTAGATTCCGCAGTCATCACAACCTCGTGTTGACATGTTTCATAAGTAGTACATATAGGCTGGTTCAGCTTCTTGTTTCACTTTATTGGCCAAATCGGTCAATGTGATATTATCCAGCTTTTCTTTCAAATCTTTGCGTACATCGGCAAAAAGCCCATTGATTAATTCTTGTACTGAAGCATTGCCGCCTTCGATTTCAGCGCATGGCAAAAATTCACCCTCAGTTGCCAAAAGAATTCTAGACAAGGTGATTTCTTCTGGTGGAAAAGAAAGTTGGTAACCTCCTGATTTGCCTCGCGCTCCCCGCACTAGGCCAACGCTTTTCAGTAAAATGGCTAGCTGTTCTAAAAACTTAAAGGGAATGTGAAACTCCTCGGCTATCTGTCGCAAGTGAATGGGTCTGGCATTTTGCTTCTCATACTCAACAGCCAAGGCAGTCAAAAAATGCAGGGAGTATAAGGATTTTGAATTCAGTTTCATAGTCGATACCAGCCAAGCCCAAGCCCGGAATGCTATCATTGCAGCAATAACTTAGAGGCTTGCTTTGTCCAAACTTCGTTAAACATAGTAAACTCATAGGGCTAATAGGATAAAGAGAAAATTTCACATTTTCAGGGGCAGGGAATGATTTTCCCTAAAATTTCTGCATTATCTGAATCAACCATCAATAAGATTGCGGCTGGCGAGGTCATCGATCGTCCTGCGGGGGTAGTAAAAGAACTTGTCGAAAATTCCTTGGACGCTGACGCGCAGAAAATCGTGATCAGTCTGGAAGATGGAGGAAAGGAATTTATTCGGGTCATCGACGATGGCTACGGAATCCAAGCAAGTGATTTGGGTTTGGCCTACGCGCGGCATGCCACCAGTAAAATAGAAGATGCGGAAGATCTCTTTAAAATTTCTTCTCTGGGTTTTCGAGGTGAGGCTCTCGCGAGCATTGCTTCAGTTGCCCAGCTCGAACTAGAAACCAAGCATGTTTCACAAACCATTGGTTACCGGGTGGTGGTATCCGATGGAATTGAGCTGGAAAGGAATGAAATCGCCCGCAATACCGGCACTAGTATTACAGTGAGAAGATTATTTCTCCACACTCCGGTTCGCAGAAAATTCATGAATACCGCCCGGGCGGAAACTCAAAAAATAAGTGCAATGGTAAGCCGTCTTGCCTTGGCCAATCCCGATGTTCGCTTCAAATTGCTGGAGGGCGATAGAGTGTTACTCTCTTTGAATAAGGGAAGCCTCAAAAATCGATTGGGAGAAATTCTCGGTTTTAATTTGGTCAATGAAATGGCTCCCCTGGAGTGGAGTGACGGCCATCTGCATATCCAGGGCTATGTTTCACCTGCCCATTTGGCGCGCGGCAAAGGTTCTCATCAATATTTCTTTGTCAATGGACGCTCGGTTTTTAGTCCGATTGTATCACGAGCATGGGCCGAAGCCTATGACTCACTTCCCCCCGGAAAACGGCCTGTGGGAGCGGTTTTTTTAACTCTGCCTGTAGAAGAGGTAGATGTAAACGTTCATCCAACAAAGAAAGAAGTGCGTTTTTTAAATGACAGCCAGATTTTTTGGGGAATCCAACAAGCAGTGAGAGATGGACTGCGACGACAAATTGCTATGCCTGAAATGGAATTCGAACCTAAATCAGGTACATTTTCCCCAAATACATTTTCCCCAAATTCCAATTTTCATAGTGATGAGAGTGATGCAAGCTCAGAGGCTGCTCATCATAAAACCTTGCCCTTTTCCTTTCAATCTGGCTTTAGTGCTGTGCCTGTCTCCCAGTCGACGAACAAAACACAATCGGATCTGTTTACCGGGCCAGCTCGACTTAGCCCTGCTGCACAGCAAGGGAACCAGCTGGACTTCAACTCCAGTGATATAGCCAGTGTATCTTATGATTCGACCCGCATTCAGCATATGCAATTGCATAATCGATACATATTGTTTGCTGTTGAAAGTGGATTGACGCTGGTCAACCAAGAAGCAGCCCATGAAAGAGTGCTTTTTGAACGCTGCCTTGAAGAGCTTCGTAAACCGGGGCGCTTGTCTTCGCAGCAATTGCTCTTTCCCGAGATTTGCGAGTTTCCTGCCCAAGAGGCTGCGCTGCTAGATGAAAATCTACCTGAAATACGGGCTCTAGCCTTTGATTTAGAATCTTTTGGTAGAAATACATTTCAATTACGTGGCATTCCAATGGAACTAAATCAGGACAGAGCTATACGAGTGTTACAAGATATCGCCGCCAGCTTAGTCGATGGAAAAAAGTCAGAAGAAGATTTTCATCGTCGTCTTGCCAAAGCCTACGCCAAAGCGGCGGGAGTTCGTGCCGGAGAAGCACTTGATTCGATGCAAGTCAGTAATCTCATCGATAACCTCTTTGCTACTCAGAACCCCTATGTCTCTCCGTCGGGCCACGCAGTGGTTCTACGATTCCCGCTGGATGAAATAAATCGCCGCTTTGGACTAAAACCCGAGATCAATACTTAAGCTTTTCGGCTGAGCATCCGATAAATGACTAGGGATGCCTTACTTCTATATCAGTATTTTACTTAGTCTCTCCATTTTGGGCGCTGCTTCTAAGGAGCCCAGCACCATGGGTCTGCTATTTTTAGGCTTGGAATCGAATAAACAACCCACCATGGATACGGAATTTCTGCGATTGCTGAATAAATATCTTCAGGACTATCCGCATATCGCCTTACAACCCAACTCGGAAGTCAAAATGTTACTCAACCGGGGAGAAATCACTGTACCCAAAGTGAATCTTAGCAATAGCCGAAAACTGTCAGAAACCTGGGGCGATCAATGTTTTGCTTCGGCAGTGCTCGAATCCCCCAAAAATCAGGTTCAGAAAGTAGCCTGGAAACCATGGCTTTTAGAGTATCGCATGAATCAAAGCCTCTACTTAAAACTGGCACTGGGAAGTGAAACAGGGTATCGCTTTCATAACCGTGTGGAGGCGCAGATATTATGCGGGAAATTTGGAGTATCTCATGAATTAGATCCTATGCAAAGAGCCCGCTGCACGGAAGATTTAATCGATTCTTTGGCAAAAAATACAGCACGGGCCATCTCTGTTAGTTTAGCAGGAGTTAATTCAAAGCAGATTGGAAGGAAGGAAAAAGTTCGCCCCGAATCGCGATCCAGTCAAGGAGAGTTACAAATTAAGCTGGGCGAGCCTCCCATCAGTGACAAGACTAAAGACAATGAAAAAGGCTCCTCGCAGGAGAAGCCGGGTGTAAAAGCTAAAGCAGCAAACGATCTTGAAATTCCAAATTTTTAGGAATTGTATTTCTTCAAGTAGAACTCCCAGTAAAGGGATTCCACTGTAACTCATTTTATTCGGTTCTATCCATATCTTCTTTCCAGATTAGAATCGCACCACAACTTTCACAAGTATTCAAACTTTTACGTTTGTTTATATCGCTTATTTTCTGTGCAGTCTGTTCACGGTTACAAAACTTGCAGGCTTTATGATGACGATTTAAAAATCCGATGATATAAGGAGTCAGTCGGCGGGTCATTACTCTATCATAGACCGACAAGACCCGGCGTGAAATCTTTTTGCGTGGAGATTCAGTTTTGGCAGCCTCTGCGGCGATTCTGTCTTCAATTCCATTGAGTTCCGCTGAGAGTTTTTTTAGTTCAGGCTCATTAGATTCAAGTACCGAGTTATACTCGCCTTGAATAGCTTCAAAATCTTTTTGATAATTTTCCAGCACTTGTTGGTAATGAAGAATGCTGGCCTGCGCCGTATCAATATTTTTCTTATGTGTAGCTATTTCAGAATGGACCGCATCATATTCCCGGTTGGTACTGATGTTTTCCAGTTTTACATTACTGTGAGAAAGCCCAATGGTCTCCTCTTCAACCAAATGTTGATTGCTGTTGATTTTTTCTTTTGTATCATCCAACGCCGCCTTAATTTGATCGAGCCGCTTTTTTTACCGATAAAATTAACCCAGTAGGGTCTGGATTTGGAAGGGAAGGTATTTTTTTGAAAT
>JBBQAD010000078.1:0-10171 GCA_038315885.1 Fibrobacteria bacterium
ACTTCATTTTTATATAACCAGGAACCCATGGCCTCCCAATGATGAAAATGAGCAGTTAATAAGATTCCACCCTCGTTCCGGAATCGATTCCACAGAGGGGTTGAGGGAAATGGGATCGACAAACCTGGAATTGGGCAGTGATGAAGAAGGCATAAAAAATCCATGGAAGCATGCTTGTAAAGCGTCCAAACAGAAAATCTATCCACATTGTTTCCACACAACTGGATATTTTGAAGAATCGTGTTACGCTTCCAACGGAAAATCAAAAGAAGAATGGCGAGCATATATGAAAAAACTGTTAAATACCTCCAAAAAAGCTTAAAATCGAGTGATTTGCTTGAAGATTTCATTTACGCCTTTATCAAATACTGTGAGATAAATCCAAAGGAAATGAATCTTGTTTGAGAAGTTTGAGGCAAAATAAGTACGAATAAGCGCTTGTTTTCAACAATTATTTAACGACTTGTTGAAAAAATGGAAGACTTGGTAAACTTACTCTCGCGATGAGTTTGTTCCAAGTTGATTCAGACTGATTTGCCTGACTTTATAACAAATACGAAGCCAAAGAGTGGAATCCTTTAAAGGAGCTTCCGCAACAAAACAAAAGGATGGACGTCCAATCTTAATGTCAGTGAGGTTCTCCTGTTTTTAAGAAGCTAAGCCCTTGAATAGCTTAGGCTTGTATGCTAACTTAGCGCCTCAAACTTATTTCCGAAAGCGCGCATCATGCAACGTACTTTCCATCCTCGCAATCGCAAACGTGTCAATAAGCACGGGTTTCGTGCTCGTATGGCTACCAAAAATGGTCAAAAGGTTCTCGCTAGCCGTAGAGCAAAAGGCCGATGGAAGCTGAGTGTCAGCGACACCATGGCTCACAAAGACATTTAAACCCTCGTTGCCCGAGGCGACACATGGCATTGAGTCAGTCAGATCCGCAGGCAAAGCCTACTCTGATCAGCAGACTCAGCCAACACCGATTAAATTCAAGCGCAATGTATCGGGCAGTATATCAAAGCGGCACACTCTTAAAATCAGAACATCTCCGGCTGCGTTTTTGCCGGGCTCCCCAAGACGATTCCATTTCTCGCGTTGGTTTTTTGATACGGAAAAAAAGCGGCAAGGCAGTGTTACGCAACGCCATTCGTCGCCGTTTTCGAAGAGTGTTCCAAATGAATCACTCGAAATGGGTAGAACCTAATTGGGTAGTTTTTGACCTCCCACCCCAGCCTGTCAAATGCGTTCTCTCTGTGTTAGTGCATGAAGCGGAATATCTGCTCGGCCAGGTTTCATCATGAAATTTTTGGCAATTGCATTTATTCAACTATATCAATGGTTACATCTGGGTTTTTTTCTGGGGACCTGCCGCTTTCATCCCACCTGCTCCCAGTATGCCATCGAAGCCTTCGAGAAAAAAAACTTAATCACAGCGATGGCCTTGGTCGTTTTTCGTCTGATACGTTGTCAGCCCTTTTGTCGTGGTGGCTATGATCCACTGCCCTAAGTGTTCTAGGAAGGAAATCCATTGAAGAATTCAAGTTTGCTTGGTTGGGGCCTAATTATGGCTGCAGTGCTGCTGTGGACCCAAATGAAACAGAAAGAAGCGAGAAAACATTTTGCTGATAAGGCCTATGCAGACTCCCTGGCACAAGATAGCCTGCGCTCTCTAGACAAAAATCAAAGGCAAGAGTCGGGCAAATATACAAGTGATGAAAATGCAGACAATGAGAATACTCTAGGCGAACACCGATCGAATCAGACGCAAATCGGCGAAAACCGAGGCTGGGACGCTTCCTCTTCAGATTCCCAAAAGAATTACTCTGCGAGTTTAAACGGGCAAGCATCGGATAGTGTCATTCAAGGCCAAGGGGTTGCAAGTGACGTTGTTCCCCATCGAATAATTAATGTGGAAACACCTGAGTTCAGTGTGGTTTTTGATACCCGAGGAGCAAAAATTCATTCGCTTCGTTTGAAGACCTTGGACGGAAAAGAACCTTTTAATGATTTGTTAATCGATGGTAAACACGGTGGTGCACTTGATTTACAATTGGGCAAAATAGACTTGTCCATGCTCAATTGGAGACTTGAAAACACAAGTAATCATATCATTGTAAGAGACAACATTGAACTGCGCTTCACTACAACTCTCAAATCGGGTAGAACACTGGTCCGCAGCTATACAATTCGCTCTGGAGATACCCGAATTTCTCATCGCATTTCAATTCCAGAAAGCATCGAAAAATTTACCCTAAAATGGAATGGCGGCTTAAATGAAACAGAGCTTTTGGAGCTAGGCAAGGGCGTCGGCCTAACCAGCAATTTTTTTAGCGAGGTTGCGTTAAATACCGGAAGCTCCGTTCTCCGTGAAACAGTAAAGGAGAATAAAACCTTTAACGCTGAAAGCGGCGTGCTCAAATGGGTTGGTTTGCGTCGTCGTTATGTGGCTGTGATTTTAAATTTTAACCGGGAAACAACCTATCGCGTCGACGCAAGTCGCTTGAACGAAGAAAATCTACCCGAAGATGTGCCGCATACCTACAGCTTAAGTATCACCGGAGAAAATCCGGAATCCAATTCCCTGGATTTTGATTTTATTGTTCTGCCTTTGAAATACAAAGACCTGGTGACGCAAGGAGAATCTTATGAAAACATTCTGTTCTCCGGCTGGGAATGGTTTTTTCGCGCGGATATCTGGTATGTCAAACTCTGCGGTTTAATTCTAAAGCTGCTCAATGTGTTTCATGGTTGGATTCCGAACTACGGCATCGCCATTATACTATTGACTCTATTGGTTCGACTGTTAACCTTACCCTTGTCGATTTCTCAAACTCGATCAGCTGCTAAGATGGCCATCCATGCACCTGCCATCAAATCTATTCGCGACAAGTTTAAAGGCGATGCCCAAAAGCAGCAGCAAGAAATAATGGCTTATTATAAAACCCAAGGAGTGAATCCCCTAGGTGGGGCAGTAGGTTGTATGACGGGCTTTGTACAAATGCCCATCTTCATATCGCTCTTTCATGTGCTTGGGCGAGCAGTTGAGTTGCGCGGCCAGGGATTCTTTTTGTGGATTCATGATTTAAGCAAACCCGATGTAGTCTTACCAGCTTTAAAAATTCCCTATCTTTTTCCCATCGGTTTGACTGTCTTACCCTTTTTTATGTCGGCCAGTATGTATTTCTTGATGAAGCTCACCATAAAAGATCCTCAACAAAAAGCCATCGTATGGTTAATGCCCATTATGATGTTTGTCTTCTCTTGTTCTTTTCCATCAGGGCTCGTGCTGTATTGGACTATTTCCAATGTCTTCAGCATTGCGCAAACGCACTACATTACCAAAGGTTTGACGGCTACAGTGCCTCCTAATCCGAATCAGATTTTATCAACCACACCGCTGCGAAAGAAACTTGGTAAGTAGAAACTAGCCGAGCCGGGTAGAGGCCATTTAGGTAGAACTCCTATCCCGATTTAGGTCCATTAGGGATGGATTACCCAGACCTTGCTTGGCTTACGGATTAAAAATCAAAGGTCCAGGTTATTGTTGGAGCGTGATGAGCTCCGATAATTCCGCCTAAAACGGGTCCGGTGAGTAACAGTGCTAATACACTAAAATCTCCTCCTTTAAAATCATTGTCAATTTCAAGGTCTTCAGATGAGGAGTTGCCCATTTTTGAACCATAAATAAAAAGAAGGGGAAGCTCAGCTAATGTGCCCAAGAGAGCCCCATTTAAAATTCCGAGTCCAGTTCGGGGCGTCTTAAAATATCGAACCTTGGGTACCTCTACTACAAGAGGAAGATCCCCGCTCGAATTTTCTGTAGCAATCGTGAAATAGACAGAATCTTTCAAGAGATATATGCTAGTTGAATGGAGGAGCGCTCCCTGATTTAATACCAGATCAATATTTTTGGATTTAACAGGGTGAGGCCTAGAATAGGGAGTCATTCCATCGTGGGTGATAGGAATCAGTCGGCTAGTGGAGCATCCATAAAATGGGAAAATCATTAATAAAATAAACATTGATATCAATATTTTGCGATTCAGTTTACAGTTTTTCAAACCAAAACGAATTTTCATTCCTCTTCCACTTGATTTGAAGTAATCATGGATTCTACTAAGACCCTTTCTTCTGAGGGTAATGTGTGCTTGTCTGCTAAACTTTGTAACTCTTTTGAATAGGCTTGACCGCAAACTTTTGGTTCGTCCAATTCACCCCGGTAGGCTCTAAAGAATGGACGCTCTAATGCAGAGGTCAGAGAATTGGTTTTAAAAGCCAGACCTTCAAATTCAGAGGGACTGAAGGGCTGCATAACACAGGGAGAAAGCTTTCCGTTCTCCATGTCAACATGAATAAAGCGTCCCTGGCGTGAAAGACAGCCTCCCAAGGCTAATTCTGCTGCTTCAGAATCAAAAAGCAACATGGAGTGCTTTGCAATGGCTTTACGAAAACGCATTTCATAATCGGAGCGTTCAGAAGCTTGCAGGGGTGCCCAAATCTCAGAAGTTTCTGCATTAGGTGTATTTACAAAGCGGAAAAAAACCACAAAGGCGACAGAATGTTTTTTCAGTTTATTTAAAAAGGCAGAGCTAGTGACTTCTTGATAATTCCCTCGAGCCACTGTAATAGATACTCCAGTCAGAATTCCAGCTTGGGTAAGTCTATGTAAAGCTTCTATCGCTTTGGAGAATGTACCGGAGCCTCGGCGGCCATCATGGCTGGCCTCAAGTCCATCGATGCTGAGAATGGGAAGCAGGTTATTTCTTTTATGAATTGATTGAACCAGTTGTGTATTTAAAAAACCACCATGGGTAAATATCATAAAGAAGGTTTGGGGGTTTTGATCCACCATCCAAAAAATATCATCGCGTGTGCGCGGTAAAAAGGGTTCACCCTTTCCCACAATCGCAAAAGAAAAATGGTGAAAGGCCTTACTTTGGTCAAATAGGATTTTCGCCTTATCCCTAATTAGAGCGATGGGCTGGCGATACCCTGCGCTGTAACACCCTGTGCAATTCAAATTGCAGGCGCCGGGCATGGCAAGAATCATATGGCGAAGACTTCGGATGGTTTCAGTGGCGGATTTATGCAGTTTAAATCGATTCCAAAGAATGTTCTTAAACAAAAGAATTTGTTTTGCTACCCGTAGCTTTGTCTGAAAATTAGAGAATATAAAGCCACGCAAACTACAGCTTAGCCATGTGGCCAATGAAGGAAAAGAAGATGGCTTGGAAAGAAATTTCGTTAAGGCAAAAACGATATTTTTCATGTTACATATCCTTGAAGCTAGCTTGCTTCTCAAGCCTATGTAAAGTTTTTAACATCACTTTGTAATCTGAATCTAAGGCCATGGTTTTACCCATAGAAAATGCCAGACTTGGAACTGATTGTCGGGGAAGCATGTGATAGTAGCCTTCCATTTGAAGCACTAGACGTGTCTGATCTGAATTAGAATGAACCGAATTAGAAATAATTGGATTAGAGATTTCTTGGCTCAAGTTCTCTTGCAGAGAATTTTTGCTGCGAAATTTTGTGGGTTCAACATTACAGACATAACGCAGAGTATCAATGCGGCCGGGGGGGAACACCCCTTTAAATGAGGGACCTAAAGATTTAGGAGAATCAACTTCTCGCTCAATTCGCTCGCAGAGTTTCATGCTCACAGGCATTACCACTTTGGCATAGCCCTTTAGTTCCGTTCGCCAAATTCCAGGAGGCGCTGCGATACGAATTTTTTCAATTCCCTTAATCTCCAAAGGCACTAACCATTCTCTTGCTACGGCAGGTCCCGGAGGATGAAGCGATGCTAAAGGCTTCCAGCTTTTTCCATCAAAGCCATCGATATGTAAAAAAGCGAGTTGAGCACGTTTTAAAAATGCTTCCTTAATTTCTCCACCTACGTCCATGGCCTCTTGCCATTGTTCCCAATTTTTTTCTTTAAACATCAGTGCATCTGCAAAGGCCTTATCTGCTAGAACTGTATTTTGAGTATTTAAAAGTAAATAGGCACTATCCATTTGCTCGTTCCGATTTGATTGATTGTGTACAAGTTTAAATTCTATGCTATCAGCATTTCCGGCAGACCAGGCAATTGGATAAAGGGTGGAATAGGCTAAGGTCTTGGCTTCTGGTGTTACAGCAAGGTTCCAGGTGGAATCAATTTTTACCTCATACACCTCCATCGCGTCGATGTAGTGAATTTCGGGTAGAACGTTTCCCACGGCTAATTCAAAATAGGGTTTTGGTTGAATTCGGGGTAATACCACAGCATCGCGATATCGTAACGATTTCGCCAGGGCACCCGTAATCATTTCAGCAGTCAAAACAAAACCCGTATCATGTCGCAGCCACACGTAGGGACAGCTACTCCGGCTATAATGATATACATGTTGATCATATGCCGTTAGACTATTGGCTACAAATGCAGTTATCAATAATGCCGTTAAGCCCAGACCGGGAAAGCTAGACTTGGGAGCTAATCGGGTAATAGAGGTGATACTATCAATTGGCACAGCAAATACACTATCACCAGTAAGTGATTTTGCTCTTAGGGAATCTCTATCCAGGTAGGCGTCTTGTACCAATCGGCATTGGGTCGATTGATCACAAATTTCTAGTTTTGCCTCAGCTAAAAGAGAAGTTGCACTTTTAGGCTGGTAGAACTTGGGCTCTTTTGCACAGGCAATTAGCAATATCATTGATATCGTTATAACGACTGAATATTTTATTTGCATTGTGACTCAGTTTCGGAATAATGGTGACAGATTTCACGGGGTGGTAAAATAAGATTACTCAGAATTCCAAGCATCCATCCCATGGCTAATCCACCAGACAACTCGTATTTATAAGCCACACTATCGACTTGAATTGATTTAAAGTTTTCTAGTGGATGTAAACAACCGGTGGAATCCCAAATTCCCTTCGAATCAAACCAATATCGATGATAAACTTCAACTTGCATAGAATTGTTGATGGCAAGCAAGGGTTTAGTCCATAGGGGAGGTTTGAATTCCATTTTTTCAATACAATCATTTACGGCTTTTAATTTTGAATCTACTGCGGAAGCCTCAATTATAGTTGAATCGCTTGGTTGCATTTGCTGTGATGCGGTAGAGCTGTCCAACATAACATTCATTGTGTCGCTAGAGGTTTCTAAGGTTTCTAAATCTTGCGCAATAGCTTCCATTCCACAGGAAAACCCGAAAAGGAAGAACAGAATAGATACTGTTCGAAGCTGAAACATCATAAGTGCCGATCTTTTCTTCAATCAAATTCAGTAATAACCGCAGTCGTAATATACTAAACTACTCGCTGGGCTCATTAATATTTTTTTCAATGTCACGAATTTTGATAGGCTGAAGCAAAGACAGGGAGGCCTGCGCAATGTAAATTCAGAGAACAAAAAGAAACGATAATGGATATTTGGAAGGGAAAAGTGAATGATTAACTTGGGAATAAAGGGGAAGCTTTCTAGCCACTTCGGTCTACCACTTTTTTTATTCTCAATCACTTTCGCAATCGCATTTACCAATACCTTTGCCAAAAATCCTGGCTTTCTAGTTCCCTTTGAAGAAGGCAATCGTCCCAATCCTTCGCAGAGCCTGGATCATTCTCTTTCACTTCGACCCGCAGTTCCCTATCAACTAGAAGCCGACCATCACTCTATAATCGTGGATGGGAAACGAGAGTTACATTTCGCCTATCCCCGGCCCTGTTTATCGAGTTTGGATAGTTCGCAGGTCTGTAACGACCCTTGGCATTTGCGTTGGGCACCCTCGAATGGAACGCAAAGTTTCGCATTTCAATTTTTGGCTGCCGAAGAATGGCGCGAAATTGACAGAGAAAATGGGCAAATTTTAGCTACGGAATTTGGAGGACAGATGATAGGCCGACATGGGCCCTTATCCTTCTATCTAGATACTCGCACGACCAGTGAAAGTTGGGAAGGCAGTCCCTATAGTTGGGATCGGCAAATTGTTGATTTTCACAGCGATACAATTAGCGGCGGATTGGATTATTCTTCTTATAGTCGTTATACTGGTGATATATCACTCGATTTACCCTACGGACAACTTAGTGCTTTTCGAGAGGCCGCCCATTGGGGGCCGGGACTTTATGGCAACTTAGTCTTTCAGCAAGAGGGCATTCCCTTTCATGGCTACCGCTTTGAATCGCATTTGGGACCTTTCTCCATTACCAGCTTATATGGTGACCTTGGCACAGGTTCAATTGCACCAGGCCGAGATAGCAAATCGGTCTATGCTCATCGCTATGAATGGAGACCTACAGACAATATTCTCTTTGGTATCTCTGAAGAAATCATATTAACCCATATTAACAAACCTTACTTTTTTGTTCCAATCTTTCCCTTGTTCGTGGGTAAATCGTTTGTCGATGAAAATTCCAACAATGGCAACATCGCTGCCGACTTGAGTTACAGATTAAAAGGCATTGGACTAGTATACAGTGAGTTTTTAGTAGATGATTTGGAATCACCCTCTTCATTCTTAACTCGCAATTACCGGGAAAATAAATGGGGCTGGCTGGCAGGATTTCATTTAGCACATAATTTTTCAATGGGTAATTTTTTGCCTTCTAATCCTATCACTCGATTTTTTTCACCAAAAAATGCTTCCACCTTAAATCCCAACAATGATATCCAAACCGGATTGATTGCTGAATACAGCAGAGTCGAACCCTGGGTCTATACTCATTTTACTGACTGGCCGAGTCAAGCCAGCAATTTGGATCAGCCACTTGGCAATCCCTTAGGGCCAAACAATCAGCGATTCACCCTTAAAGCATACGCGAGAGCTCCCTTTGGTTTGTATACATCATTCACCATAGATGGAATTTGGAAGGGAAAAGATTTGGGCTCTAATATCAATGATCCTTATGAACAAAGTCTGGAATTTCATACGGCCCCCAAAGCTTTTATAGATGGTGTATCTCCAGACTGGACCTATAAACCTTCTTTAGCATGGACCTGGAATTATGCAGCAGCCAGGCTAGACTTAGAATTTGGCAATGAGTTTCGAGCCATCAGTCGGGTGATGCTTTATTATTAAAGGAATAAACAATGCTTTTGTTTGATACCTGTGTTATCACCGCTTCTTCTCCCAACCAAGCCAAGGCCTTTAGCGAACTTTTGAAAAAAAGACTCGAGTATGGACTCTATCCTAGAGAGATACAGTTTAAAGTCTTTCCCGATCCCGAAAAAGGCCGGGTGGGCAGCGGTGGAAGCACACTATTAGTTCTTAAGAAATTGTATGAATCAGAATCAAAACAAAATGGTGAAACAGTTCTGGAATTCTTTTCAAAGCGGAGAATTTTGATTCTTCACGCAGGCGGCGAAAGTCGACGCTTGCCCTGCTATGCTCCAGAAGGAAAATTATTCGCACCGGTGCCGGTAGAAAGCAGTTCTTTAATTCCACCCACAGTTCTTGATGTGCAATTGTCACTCTTTTTAAAATACCCCTGGAAAAAAGGGGAAGTCGTTATTGGCTCTGGTGATGTGATCATCGATTTTGATTGTTCGAGAATTCCTGATGATCGAGGTGAAATTTGCGGCTTTGCAAAAGCTGCTCCACTTGAAACGGGGGCTAGACATGGCGTCTTTGGCTTTGATGCCAATCGCCAGACAGTGCAGGATTTTTATCAAAAGGCTAGTGTATCAGATTTGAAAAAAAATGCGCTCTTAGAAGGCAGCAATGAATGCGCATTAGATATGGGAATTGTGGCTTTGAGTCCTACTTGGGTGACAAAGTTATTGGATTTTGGTGCCTTACAATATGATAAGAGCAGCCAGAATGAAACACAGGCGAGCCAAAATAATACTGGTTCTTTTAATAGAATAAGTGATGCACTTGAAAATGGAATTTTACGTTTTGATCTATACTTGGAGTTAATGACTGCCTGCTTGAAAAAGGTCACTCAGGATGTCTATTTAAAACGATTGCTCGACGTGTCAACTTTATCTCCCGATATTTTAAAGCAGTTACACTCCACTTTTGAAAAGTGTGAGCTTCGGGGAGTGATTACTTCATCGACTGTATTTCTGCATTTTGGATCACTGCAAGAATTTCCCAAGGCCTGCAAAGAAATGACCCGTTTGGGTTTAAGACCTTTCTATGGCAGAGAGGGAGATGAAATAAGAGCCCAGATTAATGAGGGGCAG
>JBBQAD010000436.1:0-3339 GCA_038315885.1 Fibrobacteria bacterium
GTCTTTAATCGGACAAGAAAGGAACTCATGCCGCGCAAGCCTGTTTCGGGACACACTGATGCCGAACTTGAAATCATGAATGTTTTGTGGGTAGTAGGTCCCTGTACCAGTGATACAATTCGAATGTCACTACCCGGTAAAGAAGCCCGCAAAGACTCCACCATCCGAACCCTATTAGCCATCATGGAAAAGAAAGGCCATGTCAGCCATGAAGTATCGGGCCGAGCATATATTTATAGACCCCTGATTGGACGCGAAAGCGCACAGCACAGTGCAGCTAAAGATTTGGTTGAAAAAGTTTTCCAAGGCTCTCCAAAACTACTGCTGCAATGTCTCCTGGATTCTAAAGACCTGGATGCGCAAGCCATCCTCGAAATTGAAACTCTTTTAAAACAAACCCATAAAAACCCGCGCAATTAATGTTTTCGCTGGCTAAATTTTTTGTTCCGCTTGGGTCCTGGTATTGGATTCCCCTTGGTTGGGCTTTCTGGTCAGCTCTTGCAGTGCTTCTGCTAGCATTAGTTTTAGTGTTACGCAATCTAACGCAAAATCCTGCTAGTCGTAGCCTAATTTGGACTGTAGCCTTTGTATTACTGGGGTTGGGTCCCTGGCTCGACCTTTTAGGCCCTAAGCTGCTGCACTTCTCTCTGGCTGAGCGGGCAATTCTGCCCAATAGCGGCTTAGGGAGAGCTGAAAGCGTTATTCCGAAACTTCAAAAAATAAGTCAGGTCGATAACACTGTATCTCCGATTCAGACAGCTACGCATGAAATGCTTGACAAGGGAATATCACTAGGCTGGAATGAACTCATTTTATCTGTAACACTGTTGCTGCTTCTTGGTAGCCTTGTTATGCTGTCATTAGTGTTACACAGTTGGTTTTCACTTCGCGGGCTCAAAACACGTTCTACTTTATTGAAACCGGGAGCGGAACTTAGACGCCTTGAAAAATTGTTCAGCCGACAGGGCCTTAATCGCAAGGTAGAGGTGCGTATTAGTCCTGAAATGCAGACGCCGGCGACCATGGGCTTTTTACGTCCTGTGCTCTTTCTTCCTCAGGACGATTGGCGTAGTTATTTGAACAAATCCCGTGTACCACTTCTATTGCATGAATTGGGTCATATGGTGAGATTGGATTATCTAAGAGCTTGGCTAAGCCATATAACCACAGCCACCTTCTGGTTTTTACCCCTATCTTGGTTGGGCCGCAAACTTTTTCGCTCTGATATGGAAATGGCCTGCGATGATTATGCACTAAGAAGAGCAGGTACTCCGCTGGCTTTTGCGGGGGTTCTTGGCCATTTAGCTTTGGGTGCGAAAAATGCTTGTCCGGCTTGCAGCTTATGCTTAGTCGAAACCAAGGCCTTAGTGTTACAAAGAATGCGCCGCGCCATTGATGGGCAAGCGGGTCAGCCTGACAGTCCAAAAAGTCTGAGACTCCTGGGTATGTGTGCCAGTCTAGGGCTTTTGTCTCTCTTTGCCATCTCGACCTTATCCCAAGGCAAGAACGGCCTTTCTTTACAGGCCAGAACATCTCAGAGCCTGCAGATTCCTGGAAATGAAGTCTGGGGACAAGTGTATCAGCACTATCAAAACAAATCCGGCTCTCTTTGGAAACCCTTGCATCCGCTTTCAGGAAAACTGGTTTTAAGTCCCGATTTGAGATATAGAATTCAACTCAATAATCTAGGGCTGGCTCATCTCAACGATTTTGTAGAAAGAGTTCCACTATTCCATAACTTGAGTTTGGAAAGCCTAAAACCAAGTGTAGCTCAAATTCAAATTCTCACCCAACTGCCTGAACTAAAAGTGTTGGATTTATCACGCACCAATGTAAATGATGAGTTTCTGGAGGTGCTAACCCAGTTTACTTTCTTGCGTGAATTGTATTTGCATAAATCCCAATTCAGTATCAAAGGAATTGCATCCTTAAAAAGGATGTTACCCAATACTGAAATCGCCTTAGATGCCTATTCTATTCGTTCTTTACAAGAACAAAGCGAAAGACAGTTAATTGCTTGGCCAAAAGTGTGGACGCTCCTTGGTCCGCTGGCACCTGAAAACATTAGTTCTGATACACTAGCGATGAATCATATACCCCAGAAAATTAATATTGGAGGAAAAGAGGTCATAGCCAGAAGAATGGAAACCGAATCGAATCAATGGCTCAATATCGAAAAAACCTTGGGTTTTCACGATGAACATCAAGTCGCCTGGCTGTATAGCGAATATGTTGCGCTAACTGAACAGACCGTTGAAGTATGGGCCGCCGCCGATTGGTGGATGTCTTGGTATATCGACGGTAAAGCGGTGTATAACACAGATGGCCGGGGAAATCGCTCTACCGAGTATGACTATCCCAATCATTCGTTCAAAATCACCTTTAGCCCGGGTAAACATGTGATTGCAGTTCGTGTTTCGAGCGGTTCCCAAGGGTGGGGAATGGCTTCTACCGCAGTACTGTGATACATTTTCTTACATTGAATGGTAGACTTAAACCTTCAGCGCTTATTCAATTCTTCTATAAGAATGATGCATTGCTACACCAGAATTAGTACTCTTCATTCCAAATTTGCCTGTCTTTTCACCCTTTCACTGACCGCTCTTGTACTAACCATGATCAACTTATCTCCAGCCTTTACTCTTCAAGGTGGCCAAGGCCTTCGAGTCAATGTTCAAGCCTTACCTGATTCCTTAGAAAAAATCTACGGTCCTAGATTTGAAAACTTAGGCCATGTATCCAGTATTTTGTTTCAAGAAATGGAGTTGTTAAGCAATGAGGGCCTGATCGATGAAATGGGCATTAAACAACCACTTGGCCCCTCTGGTTTCGAAAATGCCAAAAAAGGTGAAACATTTGTCAAAATTGGCGTGGGTGAATTAGTGAAACAAGAAGAAATTGGCTATCGTTTCCAAACTCACTATTTGGTGGCAAATTACGCTTCTGTAGATACGGACAGCAGCGGGCAAGAAGTACGCTTTTCTATGGAAGAGAAAAATCATCCGCAATATGCATATCGCTATACCAAAATTTATAGGGTAGATTCGAATAATCCAGAACTGACAATTGATTACCACTTAGAAAACGTGGGTAAACTTCCGATAGTTACAGAGCAATACAATCACAACTGGTTTTCTTTTCTTTCTGCGGCTGAAAATCTCAATTACCGAATTGAACCTGCATTTACTATCTCCTCAAAAAAAAATATGTCATTTGAATCTGATTCCAACGCAATTTTGGTATCCAGTCGAATAAAAAAACCAAGCTTTGTCGATTTTACTCAGATTCAGAATAGCCAAAGAAATTCTCTGATGCTCTCCAATGCTGAAAAGGGGAACG
>JBBQAD010000034.1:0-12691 GCA_038315885.1 Fibrobacteria bacterium
CGTTCATACGGGCTTTCAACACGGGAATTCGACCCAGCTTGTTGAACTCGGTGGCATGGGCTTCATAGTTAAAAGCACAGGCAATGAGTACATCAAAGTTGCCGTCGCCCGCTTCTCGAGCTGCCTCTACCAAATCGGCGCGTTGAACCGTTCCAAACTCGGGGCCGATAAAAATTGCCGCCCGTTTTTCTGTATTTCCTTCAGTATAGCGCCCTTCGCCACAGACTAGGGCCCCGGGCCAAGCTTGCACCGAGCTAAACTGAATGCGGTCTTCTTTATGTGCCTGTTGCACTCCGGCGGTGCGAAGGTTTTCTAAAATCATCTGGGGAAACGACTGCTTGCCAGCATAGTCGGGATTGTCTTCGCGCAGTGTATCAATCAGTTCATCATTCTCATCGACGCCCAAGATACGATGGGGGCTCAAACTCTCCACGGTAAAAGGGCCGGCTACACGGACTTTCTTTTTGTCATCATAGGGTTTGTCGTAGAGATACTCATACTCGGCCTTGGCCGCGATGGAGGCATCGATTTCTTTCTGTCGGGCAATACGCGCCTTCCACCATTGTGCGTGGATGCCTAAGGCCTTGGTCTTAAGATCTGCTTGTGCAGTACTTAATTTTAAAGGCATCTTCTGCGTTGCCTTTTCTTTAACTGAGCAAAAACCGAGTGATACATCATCGAGTTCGCGGGGAATTTCCCATTCTTCCCACGTTTGCTTGAGGAAAGTGTTTAATTCTTGGCGCAGGGGTTCGAGTAGCAGTTGAAACTTATCCCAAATGACATCGATTTCGGTGTTGTTGGCGATGGACTTGAGAGTTATGTGAGGAACGCGTTCGTACACAAATCCGTGGCGAATGTTACCTTGGGTGGCTTTGGATGATGGTGCTTTGCGAGATACATCGGCTTCTTTGATTTGGCCTTCTTTGGAATCGGCTAAGAGATAGTAAGGGTAACGCGCTCCCATAATGCGGGCGCGGGCAAGCGCGAGTGCTACACGCGATGTATCAATGGTGATCCAGCGGCGACCCCATTGTTCGGAGACTGTAGCAGTCGTGCCAGAACCGCAGGTGGGGTCGAGCACGAGGTCGCCAGGGTCGCTGGCCATGAGAAGACAACGCTGCACAATCTTCGTTGCGGTTTGAACGACATACACCTTGTCGTCCATGAAGCTTGAACTAGTGTCAGTCCAAAGATTCGTAATCGGAAAAACAGGAAAGTCTTCAATGTAGCGGACATAACCAATTCGCGTTTTCGCACTCTCCATCCGCCGTGCTTTCGTCAGTCTTGAGAATCCGATTTCGCCCGTCTTCCAGAAGTTTTTGCCTGGGGTGTAAGTCTTGCCCTCAAAAGTCACTGGAAAACTTCCAGGTGGGCGTTGGCTTGTGAGATCCCCTAATGCAAACGTCCTCAGTTCTTCTTCCGGGAATCCCTTCTGCAAGGCTACGGTGTAGCTGGAACGCTCACCAGTGGATGCCTCGGCCATTTTGTATGAGCCTCCTCCCTGCCCTCCAAATTCCTTGGTTAGCGGTTCGACCAGTTCTGATCGTGTTGATAGAATTCAGTCTTATCGGCCCCTTCGGGTATACCATTGAAGTCGGCAAAGAGATCGGGTTGATGTCCGTCTTCTTGTTCGCGGCGCTCTTTGCTTTGCTTCAGTAAATCATCGACCAGCACCTTGGCATGCACTTTTTCTTGAATGTATAAGGGCGGAGCGTTAACAACCAAGTCGCTCCAATCTTGCTCATCCTTGCCGCGCCACACCAACTGCGGGTCGAGATCAGTGTTACGGGAGTAACGAATTCTTTTAGGATTCTTCTGTTCCTTTTCCACAATCGACTGATACTCTGCTGTCGGAATATTTTTTCGTTTGGCATCGCTATGGTTCAGCGATTCGACGGATTTGGAAATGGTTTTAGAACCTGTTTTTTTACTGGCGGCCATTTAGGGATTCTCCGTGTGGAACTCATTTGAACAGGCTTTAAGTGCAAACCTGGTCCGAGGGAACGTGGGCAACATTATATAAAGCCTCAATAAATTTTCTGAAATTATGTAATCAAAAAAGCCATTTTTAGCAAAATTGAGCCATTTTTGCTGTTTGATTGCATAAAACATTATCTAAACCGAATTCTTCTGAACGAAATTATCTAATCGCCAGAAGGCTCCTCGAGTCGTCCCATCAACCTCAATTTGCTCATCTCGACGCATTTCCTGCAAAAGATTGGTGACGAAAACTTTCCGCTGTTTGGAGTCCAGGGCGTCTGAAATTTTATCCAACAGGAGCTTGTCTAACTCAGGTCTGTCCGCTTTGCCATATTTTTCAAGAAAGGAAATCACCATCTGTTTATAATGGCTTTTATCAAAAGCCAAGTTTTTAATGTAAGATGCCTTGTCTCCAGTCAGCGCAGCAACTTTCGCTGAAACAAATAAACTAGGCCTTCGGCCTTCAATCAGCTTTAATGATTTAAGGCGTTTAAAGTCAACTTCGTTGATTGGTATTCGCTTCTGAATTCTATCCAAGGCAATTGCATCAAATAAGGATAGCTCCAGATTACTTAACAGTATTCGGGTATAATTATCATCGATGATTTTTCCAGAAACTCGAACTTCAACGCAATCCTTTTTTTCCAGCTGATAATCTGGCATCGGGAAACTTCGTTCTTTTTGTTTCTGATAAGTTCGTTTGATGCCACTGCCAATGGTATCAATCATGTTTAGTGATACCATCGCTTGCGAAAGAAAAGCATTGCGATAAACAGAAGGTGGAGCATCACTGCGAATCATATCTTCAACAGAGCCAGGAATAAAAGAGCCCATATTGCTAAAAATCAGGGCATCTGGTAATTCGACTAAATTGATTTTTCCACTAAGTGTGTAATCCTGATGAGCAATACAATTATGTAACATCTCTCGAATCACCCAAGAATCATACTGAGTTATTTCAGAAGGAAAAAGTGTTCCATCAGGTAAGTGACGAATTGTGAGATTTCGGATTTTGGCTAGGACTTTATCTGTTGATAAAATTAATGGGCAATCAAAATGTTGATAATCCAAGTCGATGTTATTTTTATCCCGCAATATCCATGAAATTCTAGCAGATGCAGGCGACAAGTAATGTACAGCTTCTGGTTTACCAAGTAACAAAAGTGAGGCATTGGTCACTTGACCTTCAATAAATAATTTGGCTTTATTTAGGAAAGTAATGTCGTTCCAGTTTTGTAATTCAAATTGTTGTGAGGGATTTTTTTCAAGGTACTGTTTCCTTGCAAACTCTAGTGCATCTGTATCAATGTCTTTGTATCATTTGCCCTTCGGTCTCAAGAGTGTTCAGTTCCTCACCCAGACGCCCTTTCAATAGTGCCTTGCCTCCAGAAGAAATTTCCAGCCGGTCGCGCCGCTTAAAGGCGTGATAATTGGTGATGACAATTTTGGCTTTTTGTATGTCTTCCAACATATCATGAGGTACAAGTTCCCGACTGGCGTAATAGCTATCTGGATCATTGGGCAATAACACTCGCAATCGATCTCGAATCGTAAGCCCAGGTGCGCAGATTAAAAAGCCGCGTGTGAAGTTCTTGCTATGTGGTTTACGCACCGCGTTAACCGTTTGCCACGCGATAATCATGGCCATCACGGTGGTTTTTCCAGCACCTGTTGCCAATTTGAAGGCCACTCGACTTAGCTCAGGATTGGCCTCTTTGTTTGCATTGGCCAAGTATTGAATCAGACCTTTGCTTTCCTTGGAAAAGTTTGGAGCGACTTCTGTTAACCAAATAGCAGTTTCTACTGCTTCAATCTGACAAAAAAATGGACGAAGACTATTGAAACGGTGGTGCCGCCAGTGCTGAAGGAGTCGCATTGTTTCGGGTGTAACCATCCATTCATTCGCATTTTCGATTCTCCGCCATGATTCTACCAAACCTCGAACCTGATTAATGATGGGTGAAATGGGATCGTATTGTTGCTTTTGGGTCGAATGGCCCTTGGCGTCATCGAAGACCAAGGTCTCTTGAGATTCCTTGCCTTTTTGCTTTTTTGGCTTAGGTATCGGGGTGAAAAATTGGGCCTTTCGTCTTGCTGCTAAAATCTTTTGCGTGGGTTGGCCCGATGGGTCTAATTCCCAATGACGAGAGGGCGCTTCGTAGGGGGAGTTTAAGATGGGATGGTCAAAAAACAGATTTTCCATGCTTTGCCTTAGGTCACAGAATGAACTCGTGGAAGGAGTTAGTAATGGGCTGAAAATAAATTTTCAGCTTTGGAATCGGGCAGATTTATAGGAATAAATAAGCAGCGTCACCGATGATTGATTCTGTTCAATTAGGGGCAAACAAAAGTCAGTATGAATGAGTTTGAAGCTTTGGAGCTTACCCTACCATCGGAGACTAGGAGAACAGTCAAAGATGTTTTTTCATAGTAACAAGCCATGGCGCACCCCGTCCCAGTCCCCAGCTAGATGTATACAGTAGTTTCACAGGGCTTTATTCTCTCCTGTCAGTAAATCTTCAAATAGTTTAACGGGGTACGATTCCATACCGAGATACACCCATGTATGAAACCCCTTTTCCTTCAATCGTAATGGCTGAACTCGTAATGAATCGTAACGAGTATCAAAGGTATACCATGTATCCTGGATCAGGCGACTAAGCCTCCCCGTACAAACTCGGTTATTGTTTTTACAATATGATATATCTGAAAGCTTTGTATAGTTGGATTCCTCAAGATTTTTCCATCCATATAATTCAGACCAGGACAGAAGGCTTTCCGCAATCTTATCCTTCAAGTTACCAGGATTAGCTTCTTCCATCAGGATAGGCATCATGGTCATCTCGTGAACCAGAAAATAATACCGTTTGTGATTGTAATACCCAAAGGAAAGACTCCAGAAATCTGATTGATCAGCATATAAAGTATTGTCTTGAAGCTCCAGCTTCCAAGCTTTGGCCACTCTGCCCGTGCAATTAATAATCATCTTTCAGCCTTTGAATGCATATTCAGTCAAAACTTGCATTCTGGAAAGTGAACTATCATTCATTACCGAAAATATAATCGATACGGTGTAATCTCTTTTCGCCCGAGTAAATTTCGCTCTGACAGAGTCCAAATATTACTATAGACAGCGGCTGAAAAGGGTCTTTGCATGACTGGCCTGATAGAAGACGCTGAATTGCCACTTGTATACAAATTGATAGCGGCAGGGGCGTCTACCAGGTCTTTAACTACAGTTCCCTTTTGTTCGCGAACTTTAATTTTGTATTGCCTGTAGCGCATAGAAAATGTGTACGACACATCAGAGTCGATGGCAATCATACCAGGAACATCAGCCTGAGCATCTTTAAGCAATCTGAAGTGGCCTCCCAGTAGTTCCGTTTTTCCATTGACTGTTTTAATCGCGGTCATCTCACCTTCTGTTTTTAAACCAAGAATCCATAGATTAGAATTAGTGTTTTCAATTAAGGGGTCTTCGCCGAACTCCGAATTGACTTGCCGCATCCAGGCGTTTTGACCTTTAATTTTGTATGGCTTGCCTATGACATCCTCGATAAACAAATCTCCTGTACCAGCACTTGTGTTACTGTAGCCTTTATGGTCAAAGTGCCTGAGTGTAAGGGATTGAGCTGAGGCATGTTCAATAACACCTTGAATGCTCAAGTGCTCAAGAATGCAACCCAAACTTCCCTGCCCGCCAGTAAAACGGATTAAGGGCTCAACTGTAACGTTTTTAATAGGTGCAATAGAAGCCTGAAGTCCCATAATTTTTCGAATCTTTCCCCGAATAATTAAGGTTTTTCCAATGTGATAGCCTCCGCTCGGGAGGTAAAGAATATCCTCGCTTTTGTCGATGGCTGCTTGCAGGGCGTCGACATCATCATCTTTGCTATTCGACGGGGTCGCGCCTTCTGTAACTGCATTGGTCCATTTTTTTGGATCACTCGAGTAATAGGTTGGCGTTTCTTTAATAGGAAGCCCGAGGCTTTGTGAGTCGGTTGCAAAAAGACTTTGAGACGCGCGCGACAAATATTGCTTTACAGTTTTTGTCTTTCCTTCATTTGAAATGGAGACAGTGGGTTTCCCTTTAATTAGGTCAGAAAGAACGGTACCGTATCCTGATGCAGTTACATTGCGAAGAAGAAGTACACCCTGGTTATTGATGGCTGTATCAGTCGCAGTGCCACCACTTAGGTCGCTGTCGATAAGCACTGCTGTTGTGGCTGTTGACATAATTTTAAGGGCAGGGACTTTGTTTTGGCTTTTAAGTCCTCGAATAAAAATATTGTTTCTCTCCACAAATATTCCGCAGTTGGATTGAGATGATAGCGATATGTCTTCCATGGTCATGCTGTATTCATAATGATTTTCCATTTCAATCCCGCGTTCAAAACCCTGGATGGAAACCTTTTTAATGAGTCCCGGACCTGGCCAATTTCGATTCATAGAAATTCCAGCCTTGCCCTTACCATCACCAGAGATAATGGAAACATCCTCGATTGCTCCGCGATTACTGGTTAGGTAATCAATACCCACAGCTCCAGCATTCCCTTTACCTGTATTGAGAGTAAAATTGATAAACGAATGTCTAAAGGCACGGTTCCCGCCACCTGCGGGATTTGACTTAACATCTGACTCTGATCCGGTACGAAATACAGCCGCTGATTTTTCTGGATTTGTAAATCCAGCGCAATTGTCCTTGAGTTGAATGATGGTCTCAGTGCGGCTTTCACCAACCAAAATAAAACCGGCCAGCCAACCGTCAGACCATGTTCCTGAATCTGCGCGAGCCTCTATGGTTTGGCTAAGCTGATAGGTTCCTTTAGGCAAATAAATAAAAGGAGGGTCGGCATAGCGACCGCGATCCTTGAAACGCTTTTTGATCAGTGCTTTTAAAGAGTCCGAATCATCCTTGCCATCATTGGGAATGACACCATGCTCCGGTCCATAGTAGATATTAGCGTTTGCGGGCAAGGGCAGCTCAAAGGCTTGAGTCGTTGCCGCAGCCAGATATAGGAGTAATAAAATATGTTGAATCATATCGTTTTAACATAGCGCTCCGAAGCGGAAAAAGCCCTCAGTATTTTATAAAGTATACGGTTGGTGCTTATTACCAAATCCATCGGAGCTGTACAATTGTCAGGACTTTCTAGGCTAAGGATCACCATGTGATCCTCTTAGGCAGTGTTTAATTGAATGTTAACCTTTCCAGATGCGGAAAAAACAGTAACACCTAGCTGTTCTCAGCTTCGGCATCAATTGAAATTTCATTATTTGCCCCAACATGGATGCGAATTAGAATAGGGCGACAACAGACATGGCAGTCCTCTGTATATTTTTGGCTACCGGCGCTGCTATCGACTTCAATTTCAAGCATTTGCCAGCAATAGGGGCACTGAATAGAGGCGGAATCTAAAGAATCCATAATGTAAACATAGTATAGTTTGACTTAGTACAAAACAAAGTAATGGCGTCCACCTAACTTCAGTAGATTCAATACAGTTACATACTCATAACAAGCTTATCAAAAAGCCTGTCACCTAAAAGTGTCCTTAGGCAAATCATTAAGCGGGCATATTTTCCCGCGACATAGCGCGTTTTGGGTTTTTTCGCCTGAAGCGCCGTGTACACAGCTTCTGCAATTACCGAAGGGGGCGACGCTCCGCCCTTTTCATAAGCGTTCACCATCATTTTTTTTGCTTTGCCGGCAAGTTTTGCGTAGGCGCTGTGCCCGGATCGTTCCATCATGGGCGCAATGGCTACTTTGCCGAAATCGGTTTGGATTGCTCCCGGTTCGATAATAATCACTTGAATACCCAAGGGAGCCAATTCAAGACGTAGGCAATCCGACCAGCCTTCTAAGGCGTGTTTGGTGGCGTGGTACCATGAACCAAGAAGAGTATACATCTTTCCACCCATGGAACTGATGTTAACAATTTTTCCTGATTTTTGCTGCCGCATGCTAGGTAGTACTAATTGGGTCAAGCGAGCTAATCCAAATAGATTTACTTCAAATTGATAACGTGCGTCAGAAAGGCTTGTGTCCTCCATGGCTCCGTAGGATCCAAATCCGGCATTATTGACCAGAATATCAATTCTACCACTATCTGCTAAGATATTTTCTACGGTTTTTTTTACATCTTCTTCAACCGTTATATCCATTTGGATCAGATGAGCCCCAGCATTTTTTAGATCCTGCATCTTCTCAACTCGTCGAGCTGCGGCATAAACAGTGTAACCATTACTTAAGAGTTTCAGGCATATTTCACGGCCAATTCCCGAGGAGGCCCCTGTAACTAAGGCGATTTTAACCGTATTTTTCTGTGGCATAAACACAACCTTTCCGTGGTCGTATCAATATACAACGATTTTCACTTAGGATTTTTTGCTAGGCCAGGGCTTACCCAGCCGAATACCCAGGTGAAAGCTTGGCCAGTGTTGTAGCAATGCATCACTTTCACTTTGTTGTAGCCAATTATTTCCAGATAGTGGATCACTTTTTCTATCGGAGTTGATCATGAGTGTATATCCAAATCCACCTACCAAAGAGAGAACGGAAAAAATTGGGTATCCGACAGTAACTCTGGCCCGATATAGTTCTTCTGGTTCATACCATTCTTTTTTGCCATTTTTTTCGGAGCGGTGAGACTCAAGTGCGAATAGATCAGAACCCGAAAGTTCGGTCTCGTAAAAGACAGGTTTGGCATTAAAATGCAGACCAAAACCATAATCAATACTCATAGCCTTTTGCTCATTAAAGCCGGGATTAGTAGCAAAAGGAGAAGGACGAAATCCGACTCCCAGCCGGGAAAAAACCAGTGGAGTACCAGTTAATAAATTCAGATGAACATATTCACTTTCATCGCGCAGCAGCTCGGCTTGCCAGACGCCATCACCTACAAAATTGAATAGACCAAGGGGAGCACCCTGCTGATAGGATCGGGCAATATTAATAATTCCAAATTGGTTGCCCCTGACTGTATCAGCAATATTTAAAAAGGCTGATCCTTGAAACCCTTTTAGATTTCCTAATGAAAGATTTGTAAAGCCGGCTACTTGTGCACCCTTCACGTTACCCGTGGTGGCATTAAAAAAGCCTGCTCCCATTCCTCCGTCAAGATTCCCTTGAATGACATTGAAAAATCCTGCTCCTTCGCCTCCTTTAATATTCCCTGCGGTATAATTGAAGAAACCCGCTCCCAGACCTCCTGTTACACTGTCTGCTGTAATATTAAAAAACCCAGCCCCTAAGCCGCCTTTAGTGTTTCCTGTGGTAATATTAAAGAATCCTGCCCCCTGGCCCCCAACAAGATCTCCGTGTAACACATTAAAGAAAGCCGCACCCTGACCTCCTCTTAGGTCTCCCTTTATAACATTAAAAAAGCCAGCACCTTGGCCCCCATGTACCGAACCATTGATTATATTGACAAATACGGCAGCTTGTCCACCGTGTACATCATCCAAGGCAAAGTTAAACATTGATGATCCTTGAAATCCATGCAGTGGGCCTTTGGACATATTTAAGAAATAACTAGCCTGAAATCCCTGTAACTCGGATTCAGCTAAATTTAATCCACCGATTTGCGCACCCTTTAATCGACCATTGGCATCGTTGATTCCAAACGCTACTTGGGTGCCCACCATATCGTCTTTCGACTCATTGTATAACAGACTCAATTGATTGCCTACCCAGGGTTCTTGAGTACGGTTCATCAAGCCGGAAAACTGCCAGCCAGTGTCGCCAGATGGCCAAGGATTTTCAAATTCTGTCTTAGTATCTCCGCGCAGGGTGGCTACTTCTCCCTCTATTTTTTTCCAATGTGAATCATCCAATTGCAAGGACTTTCCTTTTTCGAGTACGATGGATCGCTCCGATAGTTTTTCAGATTGGCTTCCTGATCGCCCTCCTGAACCTTGCCACCGAATGGAATATTTTCCTGACTGTAAACCGATAACAAGTGGCTTTCCCTTTGGCTTTTGGATTTCAGCGACCAGACGGCCTTCACTATCTCGAATAAAGTAGCGTCCGAAAGAATTCTCCAAAAATTCCAGACTCGATTCGGCCTTACTAATATCCGTCATCACCACTTCACCCGATCCACTGATACGCATATCATAGCTGGGATGCTGGGGGCCTGCTTCTGTACCTTCGGTTCTTGCTAAAGTTTCATTGTAAGCATATTGATAGGCTTCATGCAGTGTAACACGCCCATCTTGACTGTTATCTGCCGCACCCCGCAAGCCTGCATTTAAATAGTGGCTAAAAAAACTGGCGCCAATCCTGTCACTTTCTTGAGCCGCTTCATTAGCTGAGCTTGAAGTCAAAATGGCGTATCCTTCAGAGTGACTGCTTTGGTCTGCTAAAAATGCGGGAAGCGCTGTGCCGCCTTTAAGTCTGGTCAAGCTGCCGCTGGCACAGGCATCTACCACGGCAATTCGTACGGCAGCAGGAACATCGTCAACTGCTTTTCGAAAATCACGAAAGCTGAAACACTTTCCTTTTATGAGCAAGCCTTCTTCGTCGGCGTGACCCGAATAGTACACCACTGCTTCAACCCGTTGATAAGTGGACCGGGCGAGTTTCGCCCTTTGACTTAATTCGGTAAGAGCATTTGCCACTTGAAGTGAATCGGGGTCGCGCAAGATGGTCCGATCTTTAATCTCCAAACCACCTAACTCTTCCAGAGCATGTGAAAATTGGAGGGCATCTGAGCCGGCATACTGCAAGCGTACGCGACCCGGCCCTCCATTGTTAGCGCCAATCATCAAGGCGACTCGTTTTGTAGCCTGGATGGCGGCCTCTGAATGGAAGCTAAACATTTGTACTGTAAGCATAAATGCTGTTACATAGTAAAATCTGTATCTATTTCGAATTCTGAATGAAAATATCGATTGGATTCGCATCGTGGTTCTATCCTTAATACTGAAGGTCAATACGCATTTAATATTAGATGCTATTTTGTTTGTTCAGTTGCATGGTAATTATTTTAATTTGAGTTTTGCTTCTCTTATCTTTAGAATCGATCAATGACTGTATATAATTGATATCGTTTGTTTTATTCTTTAAAACTTCGCTATGAGAAAACACTGAATCCAAATTAAATTTGTGATTAGATACAATTAGATAGAATCGCTCAAAATAGGGAGCATCATCTAATTGAAAAGCTAGTGGTACAATTCCATTTTCGAGAGAATCAAATGATGCAGAAAAACCCGGCCTTGCTGGCCAGTGAAGGGTAATTGATCCGTTTCCGTCAATAGAAAACAAAACACCTTCGCGATAGGCATCGTGCTTGATGGAGGCTTGAATGACATCGCCTGCTTGAACGCTATCTCCATCGGCAAGTTGTTCAGGTGCTTTTAGAGTTTTTCGATAGAGAAGTAGAGCCGGTCCATTGCCCTTGATACGAACGACATCTTTTTCTGAAAGCGAAGTGCTTTGTTGCGATTTCCAAAGAATTGGAGATACAACGAGGGCTAGTAAACCTAAAACCAGAGCCCATTTTTTACCGGGACTGTACCATTGGAGATTGATTGGGCTGATAGTGTTACTCTTTTCCCATTCCCGCAGCCCGACCGTTTGCCCACTTTTTTGCCCAAATTTCGCTCTCTCTATTCTCTCCGATGTTGCAATTCGATGCTGCACATTTTTTAAAAATCGCTCAGGGGGATGCTCAGTCAAAAATACCTGATTTTGTAATTCCAAATTTTCAAGTTGTTTCTGAAGATTTGGATTCTGCTTAACAGCCTTTTCGATCTCATTCATCTCGTTTAGCGGTAATTCTTTTAATAAATAGCGCTCCAAACGATACTCTGATATTTTTTCATCTGGATTTTTCATGCTTGTTCTCCATGGGAGATTTCTGAAAGAGCTAAAAGTTCGAGAGCATCACTGCGCAGAGTCCGCAAGCGTTTACGGATTCCCGATACTGACATGCCCACTTCTTTGGCTGTTTCTTCTAAGGTCATTCCATCGACGTAATGCAGTACAGCGATCACACGAGTTGATTCGCGGCTATGCTTGTCTTGGGTTAAAAAGATTTGTTCTAAAAAACGGCTGAAGAACCCAGTTGTGACCTGATCTTCCGAATCCGCAATCGCCAAGAGTGTCTCTTCATCCTTGTCTTCAGCTCTGCGACGTTGGCCACGCATTTGGTTAAGGCAAACATTGGTAGCCATTCGATAGAGTAGACTTGATGGATATTCATCGTCTAAGCGGTCTTTGGATCGAATGAGATTCACAAAAGTCTCCTGCATAGCATCTTCAGATGCCTGCTCGTCCCGGAGTAATTGTTTACAACGTCGGTAGACCATTGGGCCATAGCGCTTGTAAAGCTCATCGGGATTTAATGCCATATTTTTTTGCCTTCCTTAGTTCAAACCCGCAATGGGTTCAAACTGTCACCGCGCAGGCAAAATTATTTATCTCGGAGGCTATGCAGGCATAAATGTCGAAATAGCCCAAATTTAGCTGGGGATATAAATAAGCGAGTCTTAAGAGATGAAGGCCACCGAAAGGTGGCTGATTCCAACAGTCGAGACTAATATTTCGGTAATAAAATAGAGGAACAAGATTGAGAATAATTTAAGATAGTTGCTTTTTTGTGCCTAGACTTGTGAAGCCGGGACTTATTCTATCGCATCACCCGTTTTAGAGAACCACTCAATTAATTGAGTCTTTTCTTTCTCACTAAGTTTGGCACTCTGA
>JBBQAD010000243.1:0-5849 GCA_038315885.1 Fibrobacteria bacterium
CTCATGTTGCTTTTTGATAACACCAATTAGCGATGTGCTTTTGAGCTAATCTCAGCTTCTCTTCTAAATAAAGAAACGACCTTTAGAACCTGTCAATAACAATGAGACATTTTTTATGGCCGCTTAACTCACAACTTGCGAAAGTTGCATGGAAGTGGGCTTTTCCTGATAATAGCTTCAGATGTAGCCGACTAACCTTACTAGCTTTTCAAAAGTGGGACTACTACACCATCTTTTTGGCAATGATTTGGGCGCTGCGGGATTAATCATTCTCAATCTCATCTTGATAGAAAGCTTGCTTTCTATAGACAATGCGGCTGTTTTGGCAACCATGGTAATGGATTTGCCCCAAAAGCAAAGAGGTCGCGCCCTAAAATACGGGATTTTAGGCGCCTATCTATTTCGAGGAATCTGTCTGGTATTTGCTGCCTGGCTGATCAAATTTACCTGGCTCAAAGCTGCTGGAGGAGTCTACTTGGTGTGGCTTGCCGTCGCGCATTTTTTGAAAAAAAAGACAACAGACGAAACAGTTGATCAAAAGAAAAATCTTTTTTTCCGTTACACTGTGGGTTTAATGGGACCATTTTGGGCCACTGTTGTACTAATTGAAATCATGGATCTGGCCTTTTCAATTGATAATGTTTTTGCTGCGGTCGCATTTTCCAGCAATATCTACATCATATGGACAGGGGTTTTTATCGGCATTCTTGCAATGCGCTTCGTGGCTCAGGGTTTTGTGCATCTGATGCACCGCTTTCCCTTTTTAGAAACTGCTGCTTTCTTGGTAATCCTAATACTGGGATTAAAGTTGATTTTATCGTTTGTAGCAGATTTTCAAAAAGGAACGCTGTTCTACGAAATCATCAATGGACACCGTACCGATTTCTTTTTTTCTCTGTTTACTGTGGGTGTGTTCATTGTGCCAGTGCTATGGTCCCTGGCCTTCGGCAAAAAGAGTAACACTACTCATCCAAATCCAATTCAATAAGATAAGCATCCGAAAAATGAAAATGTCGATGCTTTCTGAAGCAGGCCGCAATCAGATCGTCGTTCATATTGGATTAATCACGAGGTAAAAGAAAAAACCCCAGCTGAGTGCCGGGGTTTTAAAAGGGTTTAATCTGTTACATGAGTGAAGACATGAAACTCTCTACCCTTTATTACATTCCGAAGCCATAGCCAACTTGGAGGCCTATTACACCCGTATACACTTTTTCTAAGTCTTTGTTATCAAAGGCCGAAGTCAAGCCGAGTGTATATCGAGCATCCAAAAAGAACACACCACTAGGCAGTAAATAGGCCAATCCGGCTCCAAAGGCAACACCGGCTTCCCAAGCATTGGTTTGATCTTCTAGATCTTGGCCTGAACTAAAAGTGAAATTGCCAATTTCAGAAAATTTATCGGTTTTAGAGCTTAAATTCCAGCCCATAAAAGGACCAAAATATACAAAGGGTTTAACATCTCCATCGGTGGGGAAATAAACCTTGGCCAAAATAGGAACTTCTACATTTTCTAATTGTATTTTCCATGTTCGATTAACTATGTCATCTTTCTCAAGTGTTTCACCTTTAGTGGTATATTGTACTTCAGGTTGGATTGAAATGATGGGATGAACAGGAACTTCAATAAAAGCCCCTGCATTGAATCCCAAGCGCATGGACTGGGTGGTATTATCGAGTTTCCAATCATCTCCCGTAAAATGACTGAGATTCAAACCACCTTTTACACCGACTGCGAGGGAAGGGTCTCTGGCAAAACCAGTGATCGCCAGTGCAGTTGAAGCAATTATCATTATCTTTGACAGTTTCATGGAGTCCTCCAATTATAAATAAATGATTTTGTATATGATTATTAGTTCTAAATCAATTAAACTTTATCTAAATCTTTATTGTTCTTAGCAGCCTTTTGTAACTCTTTGCTGGCGGTAATCGCAATTTCAACTCTTCGATTTTCAGCACGACCAGAATCAGTACTATTGGATGCAACTGCTTTCTGTTCACCGTAACCTTCTACGGCAAGTCGTTTTTTAGTGACTCCCTGATCAGCCAAAGTTTCGGCCACTGATGCGGCTCGTTTTTCACTTAATTTCTGATTGTAATCATCTGAGCCGACAGAATCGGTATAGCCCTGGATCATAAGTTCAGTATCATCATACTTTTTCAATATTGCAGCCAATTGATTAACATTACTAGCTGCCTGCCCAGTTAATTCATCGGAGTCAAAGCCGAATAGAATTCCCGAAGCGAAAGTGAGTTTAATCCCTTCACCCACACGCTCAATTTTTACTCCTTTTAAATCACGACGCATCTCATCGGCTTGTTTATCCATATAGCGGCCAATCGATGCACCGGCTGCCCCTCCAATGGCTGCACCAAGTATTACTCCGGCTGCGGTGTTACCTGTGCGCTTGCCGATTAGGCCGCCGATTCCACCCCCTAGTAAACCTCCCAATGCACCGCCTCGGCTCATATTGGAACAACCCATGGTCATTAGTGCGGCAGATAATGCGACTATAAGTAAGGTGCTTTTTTTACTGGATGCTATCATTCTCATTGGTAACCTCTCCCTTGATTGTGATGTACTTACGCAAAGGCTATGCCTGAATATTTGGCCTTCAAGAGGTGAAAATTTTCATTCTTGAGAGGGAACCTTGCGAAAATGAGAAGAAGAAGTGTATTGCTGAAAAAAAAGCCGAAATTGGGAATTAGCACCTTGGGTACTCAAATTAAGAAAAGTTTGAAGGAGGCACTTAAGAAACTGAGACGCTTTTAAATGGTCGGCAAGTCCATATAATCTATGGCCAAACGATTTGGTTTTGTTAAAGCGACCTATATACTTTGCATTGACTGAAGAGGCTGCTTGCGAAATATAGGGTAGGGGTCTATATTATATGGGTAGGGTATCGGACTGAAGGGATAAAAGTGAAAAATCAGGCGCCTAAATTAAGCTGTCATGACAGTAACGCAGTTCAAAGAAAAAGCCAACATTCGCAGGGGCTTAAATCAAACTTGATTTCTCGACTTAACCGAATTGAAGGTCAAACAAAGGCAGTCAAACGGATGATTGAAGAGGATACTTACTGTGATGATATTTTGAATTTAGTGGCATCCATCCAATCAGCCTTAAGCAGCACCAGTGCTCTCTTAATGGAACACCATATGAAAAGTTGTGTCTTAGATCAGATTAAGGCGGGCCAACCAGAAGTGATCGATGAATTAATGAAAACCATTCGCAGACAAATGAAATAGTAACCCAATAAAGGAGAAACACATGAAAACAGAAACGCTCTTAGTAGAAGGTATGTCTTGCAGCCACTGCGCAGACAGTATTGAAGGCGCCTTAAGAAAAATCGATGTGAAAGCAAAAGTTCAGCTTAAAAAAAAATCAGTGGATGTGGAATACGATGAAAATATGATTGACGACAAAAAAATTGAACAGACTATCACTGATTTAGGCTACGATATCAAAAAATAGACTTGAGGGTGAGATACATATGAAAACTGAAAAATTGACACTTTCAATTTCTGGAATGACCTGTGCAGCTTGTGCGAATCGAATTGAACGTGGTTTAAGCAAATTGCCAGGTGTTGAAAAGTCAAATGTCAATTTTGCCATGGAAAGCGCCACCCTTGAATATGATCCCTCTCAAATAAAACTGGAGGGTATCGAAGCAAAAGTAGCTCAACTAGGTTATAAGGCTAGCCTAGAAATAAGTGATGCAGAAAAGAAATTCGAGAAACAAAGGGAAGAACGCACACTTCTGCTGCGCTTTTTGGTTTCTGCTCTGCTTTCTACCCCACTTCTTTGGTCAATGGTTGGTCACATCCCCAGTCTTTCTTTTATATGGTTGCCTGAACTGATACTCAATCCCTGGTTTCAATTCACTTTGGCTACTCCCATTCAATTTTTTATTGGATGGCCTTTTTATAAAGGGGCCTATAAGGCGCTTAAGAATTTTAGCGCGGATATGAATGTACTTGTCGCATTGGGCACATCTGCCGCCTACTTTTATAGTCTCTATGTTACCGTAAGATCAAGCGGTATATCTGATCATATGAGTCTTTATTACGAAACTAGTGCAGTACTGATCACATTGATCATTCTGGGAAAACTTTTTGAAGTAAAGGCTAAGGGAAAAACCTCTGCAGCCATTCAGTCCTTAATCAAATTCCAGGCAAAAAACGCCTTAGTTTACCGCAATAATAAAGAAATAATGATTCCCATAGAAGAAGTTCAGGAAGCTGAAATTATTTTTGTAAAACCAGGTGAAAAAATTCCTGTTGATGGAATAGTATTAGAGGGGCATTCATCAGTTGACGAATCGATGATCAGCGGGGAAAGCATGCCGGTGTCTAAAAAACCCGGAGATGAACTTATTGGTTCGACAATAAATAAAAATGGTTTTTTAAAGTACGAGGCGACTCGCATTGGGCAAAATACCCTTTTGGCTCAAATTATAAAAATTGTAGAAGAAGCTCAGGGGTCGAAAGCCCCGATTCAGCGTATTGCCGATCGTATCTCTGGTATTTTTGTACCTGTAGTGGTAATAATCGCTATTGTTACATTCTTATCATGGTATTTTTGGTTTGATCCACAGCATTTTTCCACTGCATTGGAGAATGCTATTGCAGTTCTGGTTATTGCCTGTCCCTGTGCGTTGGGCTTGGCCACTCCCACCTCCATCATGGCCGGCTCGGGACGCGCTGCCGAGTATGGCATTTTGTTTAAAGGTGCTGAACATCTAGAAAGAACACATCTTGTCGATTGTATCGTATTCGATAAAACCGGTACATTAACAGAAGGGAAACCAGTTTTAACCGATATATACACTGCGAATGCTATAATAGATGGTGCTTTCGCGAAAAATCTTTCCGAACCATTACAAAAAATGAGCGAAGATGAATTGCTGAGTTTAGCGGCTTCGGCAGAAAAGGGATCAGAACATCCCATAGCTGAGGCGATTGTCAATGCCGCACAAAATCGAAGTATTCCACTAAAGGGGGTTCAGGATTTCCAAGCTATCTCCGGCTATGGAATTCAAGCAAAAGTAAATAATAACACTATCATTTTAGGAACACCTAAGCTGATGACACAAAATGCGATTATCATCGATGAATCCGTAATTGACAAGAAAAAGCAATTGGAAGCGGAGGGAAAAACCGTGTTGCTTATGGCCATTGAAGGAACATTTGCAGGACTAATCGCAATCGCAGATACAGTAAAGTCAAATTCTTTCGAAGCAGTGGAAAATTTAAAAAAGTTGGGAATCAAAGTGCTTATGCTAAGCGGAGATAACCAAACGACTGCCAATGCCATTGCCTCCCAAGTGGGTATCACAGATGTAAGGGCAGAGGTTCTACCCGACAAAAAATCCCAGGAGGTCAAGCAGCTGCAATCCGAAGGATATACAGTTGCCATGGTGGGTGATGGCATTAATGATGCTCCAGCTCTGGCCACAGCCGATATCGGAATTGCCATGGGAACGGGAAGCGATATTGCCATTGAAACTGCGGATATCACCTTGTTAAGAGGGGATCTGCGACTAATTGCTGATTCATTGAATATCAGCAAAAAAACCATGCGTAACATTAAGCAGAATTTGTTTTGGGCACTTGCTTATAACAGTCTAGGGATTCCCATCGCCGCTGCCGGCCTTTTAGCCCCCTGGCTTGCAGGCGCAGCCATGGCATTCAGCTCTGTATCAGTCGTGCTAAATGCACTTCGATTGCAGAGAGTAAAATTGGAAAGTTAAGTTAAGCTAGATTATCCCCGAAACTATTTTACGTATCGCTATAAATGTTCAAGATCATCCAGATCCCGAAATCGGCCGGCCTGCTTCTTGGCAGTC
>JBBQAD010000158.1:0-7908 GCA_038315885.1 Fibrobacteria bacterium
CATCGATTTGGCCAAGACCCAGATAGCCTTAGAAAAAGCTATCGGAGCCTTGCAGCGCGCTTACGGTGCTGGTCGTAATGTTCTCTTTGTCGGAACGAAGAAGACTATCAAAGACTGCTTGAAAGAAGAAGCCAAACGCTGTGGCCAGTTTTATGTCACCGAGCGCTGGTTGGGTGGGATGTTAACAAACTTCTCAACTATCAAACAGTCGGTGAAACAGTTAGAAGAAATCGAGCGGATGGAAAACGAAGGCCTTTTCGCAGAAATTACCAAGAAAGAAGTCTTGACCCTTAATCGCGAACGCGCCAAACTTGAAATGGTTTTGGGCGGTATCCGCAATATGCGCACGCTTCCTGGCGTATTGATTGTAGTCGATGCCAAGCATGAGGCTATTGCCGTGCATGAAGCCAACCGCTTGGAGATTCCGGTCATTTCCTTAGTTGATACCAACAGTGATCCAACCGATGTCAGCTTTCCCATTCCTGCCAATGATGATTCACTCCGCTCGGTGGGCATGATTTTACGGGCCTTAACTGAGTCTATTATGGGTATTAAACCCAATGCTATGACCGAAGCACCAGGGGCTAAGAAACCGGAATTGGTAGCGGCAAGCACTGCGATCGTTTAAGAAAAGGTGTAAAACAGACAAAGTCAGAGTGTTACACTTTAATTTCAAAAATGAATCTTGCGATAAGCGGATAGGCCGAGATTTATAAAATAAGTAACTGCTCGATATTTTAGGCTGACCCAAATGGCTGACCTCCTACAGATTTAAAGGATACCATGGCAGAGATTACCGCGAAATTAGTACAAGACCTCCGAGAACGAACCGGCTTAGGCATGATGCAATGCAAGAAGGCGCTCGGTGAGACCAATGGTGACGTTGATGCGGCCATCGAATTGATGCGTAAACAAGGCGCCGCAGTTGCCGCCAAGCGTGCGGGCAAAGAAGCAAAAGAGGGTCGAGTTCTTCTAGCAAAATCGAGCCAAGCAGCCGTTGCAGTTGAAGTAAACTGTGAAACCGACTTTGTATCTGCCTCCGATGATTTTAAAAAATTTTCGGATACTGCATTAAAAATCGTTTTGGAAAAAATGCCAGCCGATGTGGATACCTTAAAAGCTGTCGATGTAGGCGGAATGTCGTTAGGCCAACGTAATACAGATATCATTGCCAAAATTGGTGAAAACATCGGTGTGCGCCGCTTTGTAATCGAAAAACTGGGTACTGACGAACAAGCCGAAGTGTATTCGCATATGGGTGGAAAAATCGGCGTTATTGTAAAAGTGAAAGCAGTTGGTGAGGCCAAAGACCCTACAGTTATTGCGGGCACCATCAAAGATTTATGTATGCAGGTAGCGGCCCTTTCGCCAGTTTCAGTGGATAAGTCCTCTGTTCCCGATGAGCTGATTGAAAAAGAAAAAGAAATCTATCGGGCCCAAACCTTGGCCGAAGGCAAGCCAGAAAAAATGCTGGAGAATATTGTTCAAGGCCGTTTAAGCAAATTCTTTAAAGAGAGCTGTCTGGTTCAACAAAGCTTTGTCAAAGACAATAAACAGACCATCGAACAGATGCTCGCTGCCGTGGCGAAGGAACAAGGATTAACCGAATTAAAGGTTGTTTCGTTCCAGCGTATGCAGTTGGGCGCCTAAGGCAAATGGGTGGCCTAAAGTACCGACGCATTCTACTTAAACTCAGCGGTGAAGCCCTTGCAGGAAAGCAAGGCTTTGGCCTAGATGCAGAAACATTGAGTGGCATCGCAAAAGATATTGCCGAAGTCTTCAAAAGCGGCATCCAAATTGGCATTGTCATGGGCGGCGGAAATTTTATCCGCGGTTCTCAGGTGAGCGCTCAAGGTCTTGACCGGGTAACAGCTGATCAAATGGGCATGCTGGGCACGGTGATCAATTGTCTTGCTATGCAAGATGTACTGGAACGCCATGGATTGTTTACCCGGGTCATGTCTGCGATTCGAGTGACCTCGGTCTGTGAACCCTTTATCCGTCGTAGAGCGATTCGGCATATGGAAAAGGGTCGTGTGGTCTTATACGCTGCGGGAACCGGTAACCCCTACTTTACCACCGACAGCGCAGCTACTCTGAGAGCAATTGAAACGGGTTGTGATATTATCATGAAAGCCACCAATGTCGATGGCATCTATGATAAAGACCCCCGCAAGCACAGTGATGCAAAGATGTATCACCACCTCACTTTTCAAGAAGCCATCAATCAAAACCTGAATGTAATGGATACATCGGCTTTTGCGCTCTGTCGCGATAACAACAAGCCGATTCTGGTTTTTAATATGAATGTACCGGGTAACTTGGTAAAATCGGCCTTAGGGCATGATTTGGGAACCTTGGTGACCAAAGGAGATTAAAATGGATGTGAATGCCATCGCTGCCCGTATGGAAAAAACCATTGATTCCATGCGGAAAGATCTCGCTAAAATTCGCACAGGTATCGCCTCTCCTGCCATTCTAGATACCGTCAACGTCGATTATTACGGAACCCCTACCCCACTTAATCAGATAGCTGCTGTTTCTGTTCCAGAAGCGCGGCAGCTGGCTATTAAACCTTGGGAAAAGAATCTATTGCAAGCAATTGAAAAGGCTATTCTAGCTAGTGATCTGGGTTTAAACCCGGTAAACGACGGCAATTTCATTCGCCTAAACATGCCCATTTTGACCCAGGACCGCCGTAAAGAACTAGCAAAAGTCGTTAAAAAAATTGGTGAAGAAGCCAAAGTCGCTATGCGCAACATTCGTCGAGAAGAGAACGATCATCACAAGAAACAGGCGAAAGAGGACAAAATATCAGAAGACATGATCAAAGATGATCTGGATCAGATTCAGGCTTTGACCGACAAGTTTATTGCCACGATAGATAAACTGGTGGACGAAAAAGAAAAAGATATTCTGACGGTTTAAGCCGTTTAGATTCGTTAATTGCTTTGCAGAAACACGGGCCTGATTTAGTTACTTTCCCCGAAAGGGAGGCTGCTTGGCCCAAATAATTCCTGAACATATCGCCATAATCATGGACGGCAATGGGCGCTGGGCCAAGAAGCGCATGCAGCCGCGTGTTTTTGGGCATCGCGCGGGAACTAAAGCCACCCGCCGGGCAGTCGAAGCCTGTGGTCAACTTGGGGTTAAACATCTGACTGTATATGTCTTTTCCAGTGAGAACTGGGAACGGCCGATACCAGAAGTCTCGGCGCTTATGTCACTTCTCGTCGAAATGATTCACAAAGAAATCGAAGACTTGAATCGTAACAATGTGCGGCTCAAGGCATTGGGAAACCTAGATCGGCTGCCTGAAAAAACTCGCAGTGAGTTGGAATGGGGTATTGCAGAAACCGCCAAGAATACTGGCCTTCAATTGAACCTGGCCATTTCTTATGGGGCCCGCGAAGAAATACTGAAGGCTTGCCAAAGTTTGGCGCTTAAAGCAAAAATGGGTTTAGTCTCGCCCGATGAAATTGATGAAAAACTTTTCCGTAGTGAAATGTATCTCCCCGAAGTGCCTGATCCCGATTTGTTGATTCGCACTGGTGGTGACATGCGTATCTCTAATTATTTGCTCTGGCAAATCGCCTACACCGAACTCTATGTAACACAAACCCTATGGCCCGATTTTGACAAAGCCGAATTGATGGATGCCATAGAGTGGTTCAATACCCGCGAGCGGCGTTTTGGTCGCGTAAAGACAGAACCCGTTTAATTCCATGACTGCCATGCCCGGATTATTGACGAGAGTGATTTCGGCCTTCGCCTTGGCTGCCATTGGCTTTTCATGTTTATGGATACATCCCTATTCACGCAAAGGCTTTGTGATTGCCGTTCTCATTGGTGCCCATTTTGAACTCAGCCGCGCCATCGATCATAAGTTTCCAGGATCGCGTTTTTCATGGTTTGGCACCATTTGGCAAGCACTGTTTCTGGCTTATGTGGCGATCGCCCCGGGCGGAGACCCTCTGGCTTCGGGAGCAATCCCCTGGATTTTTTCCATGGGAATTGTCTTTTTGATAACAGCTTTAGCTTTTCGATTCCAAACCATTGAGCAGTTGGCACCCTGGCTTTCCATGCAAATCGGAGCTTTTTTATTGCTGGGCCCTTGGGGTGCCAGCATGCTGGGACTCTTTCGAGAAGGCAGCTCCTTCTATGCTATTGGCCCTATGCTGCTGCTCTTTTTTTCGGTGGCATTTAGCGATACAGGGGCTTATTTCACAGGCCTCTTGATCGGGAAGCATAACATGAGCCCTGAATTAAGCCCTAAAAAAACTTGGGAAGGCTTTGGTGGAGGCGTTCTCTGCACCTGGTTGGTGGGCGTTTTTTTAGGGCCTTTGCTGACTGGAATTACTTGGAAGCAAGGCTTGGTCTTCGGATTGTTCCTTTCAATCGCGGCTCCAGCGGGTGACCTCTTTTTTTCTGCTATTAAGCGCTATACGGGAATTAAAGACTATTCCCAATTGATTCCAGGTCATGGGGGGCTATTAGACCGCTTTGACTCTATTCTATTTTCCGCCCCCATTGCCTTTTTTTACTTTAACTACCTGGTTTAGTTTAAGCTTGTTGCGAAAATTGATAATCGAATTTTTGAACCTGGCTACGAACTTTTGGGCTAAGCCTGTCGTATAATAGCACTGTTCTGATTGTAAAATGTATCGATTGCAAGATTAGCGGACAGCTTCCCTTTGTACCTTAACCGGGAAATGAAAATCAAAAATAAGGACCTCGAAAATCCAATTATCCGACACTTGAGTCTTCTGGGTGCGACCGGTTCGATTGGAAATAGCACACTGTCGGTCATTCGAAAATACCCCGAACGTTTTCAGCTTCACAGTGCGGCTGCTGCAAAAAACTGGAAAGCCCTTCTCCCCTTAATTGCCGAATTCAAGCTGAAAAGGATTTGTTTATTTGATGCACTGGCTGCAAAAGAAGCCCGTACTCAGTGTAACATCGAAGTGCTCGAAGGGCTGGATGGACTCTGCGCTTTGGCAGCCGACCCGGAAATTGATTATGTAGTCAATGGATTAATGGGCGCAGTCGGTTGTAAACCAACCTTGAGTGCCATCGAACACGGTAAATCAGTAGGGCTCGCAAATAAAGAGACCATGGTGATGGCAGGCACGGTCATTAACCGTAGGTTAATGGAATTTCCCAAAGCGACTGTAATTCCCATCGATTCAGAGCATTCTGCTATCTTTCAATGCCTGGCAGGCCGACCGCATTCGGAGGTGGAATCAATCCAATTAACTGCTTCGGGCGGCCCATTTAGAACCCTGCCTAAAGACCAATTTGAGCACATCACGAAAGCCCAAGCCTTGAAGCATCCCACCTGGGTCATGGGTCAAAAAATCACCATCGATTCAGCCACCCTGATGAACAAGGGCTTAGAGGTAATAGAGGCTCACTTTTTGTTCGATATGCCGATGGAAAGAATTGAAGTTGTCGTACACCCAAGCTCAATTGTGCATTCCTTAGTGCAATTTCAGGACGGCTCACTGATGGCGCAATTAGGCTGTCCCGATATGCGCCTACCAATACAATATGCCATGACCTATCCCGAACGATGGCCGCTTGCAGTTGAGCGTATTGATTTAAAGTCCCTCGGCAAGCTGGAATTTTTTGCGCCTGATACGGATAAGTTTCCTTGTTTGGCCTTAGCCTATGAAGCGGGGCGAATGGGAGGCAACGCCCCAGCTATCATAAATGCTGCCAATGAAGTGGCAGTCGATTTATTTCTTCGAGAAAAAATTGCCTTTAATGATATAGCTGAACTGGTGGCGACTACATTACAGTCAGGTGAGATTACTGAAAACCCCGATCTTGAAAATGTATTACAATCAGACGCTTGGGCTAGGCAACAAGTTCAAGCAAGCAAGTTAGTTGGCAGGAGAGTCTATGCTTAATTTAACAGGTTACTGGTCATTGCTGTATCAAATTCCAGTGGGATTAATCGGCCTAAGTTTCTTGGTTTTCATCCATGAAATGGGTCACTTTTTGGTGGCGAAGTGGGCTGGCGTCAAGGTCAACACTTTTTCCATTGGTTTTGGGAAAAAATTGATCAAGTGGAAAAGGGGCGAAACGGAATACTGTATCTCTCTGATTCCCTTCGGCGGTTATGTTGCCATGGCGGGCGAGCAGCCCGGTGAAGAAACAGGGGGAAAAGGCGACTTTCAAAGTATCTCTGTACCCAAACGAATTCTAATTGCCTTAGCTGGACCGGTTGTGAACTTGGTCTTTGCTTTTGTTGCCCTGGCAGCCCTTTATTTAACAGGCGTACAAGAAGCCAAAAATAATATGGTGGTTGGGGATGTGCTAGAAGCCTCTCCAGCTGAAACGGCTGGCGTTATGCGTGGCGATTTACTCTTGAGTTACAAAGGCAAGGCCGTGGAGTCGTGGGATTTCTTCATGCAAGAAGCTGCTTTAGATGGCGGTAAAGAAGGGGCTATACAAGTTAAACGCGACAGTGATATTCTCAATTTGAAAATTACACCTGTCATCCACGAAAAACTGGGTATTGCTATGGCAGGCCTTTCTGGAGAGGGCGATGTGACCGTTGAATCTCTGGTACCTGGCAAGCCTGCCGAAAAAATGGGTCTACTAAAAGGTGATATCATTCGTCTGGTAGATGGATTTCCGGTGGCCTCGTCTAGCGGTTTAGTTGAATTAATTAACAAGTCGAAGGGGCAAGAAGTTCAACTAAGCATTTTACGAAGTGGGCAAGAGCAATTGGTCAATGTAACACCTGTAAAAGACCCGGAGTCCGAACGATTTGTAATCGGCATCTATCCTATTTTGGCTGTTCCTACCGCATTGGTCAAACGGGGCTTTGGCGAAAGTATCACTAAGAGTTGGGACCAGAACTTGTATTTTGCCTCCGCACTATTCCGATATTTGGGCGGACTTTTTACCGGTCAGGTTAAGGCCAAGGCCTTGTCCGGCCCTATCGGCATCTTACAGATGATTGCAAATAGCCTGCAATACAGCATTCAGCGCTTTATTGAATTTCTAGCCATGATCAGCATGAACCTGGGCATTATGAATCTGCTACCACTGGCCATTACCGATGGGGGCTTAATATTGTTTCTCTTGTTAGAAGCGATTCGGCGCAAGCCCTTGAGCACAGTGGTACAGATGCGAATCAATCAGGTGGCCATGGCCTTCTTTTTACTTCTGGCCATCTTTGTGACTACGCATGATATTATTCGGATACCTTGGTTTTTGAATTAGGCGTGGGTTAATTGGAGATTTTTACAAATAAATTGATTGCATCTCCATTAATTAATAGTGATCTGTCTCTCTAGCTTTTTAGTGGAAGGATTTTTGACTCCATTGAGAAATCCTATTCTTTTTTCATATTAGTATCAGTATTGCTCATTCTCACCACTGCTGGTCTGATTAAAACAATCGCTCCGGAAAAAATGGATCCGACTTTTACCAAATTACCATGGGGTACTAATTGAATATCCTATTGAAAAATTGGGGTAAGGGATTAATTTATTTGAAGCTTTATACCAATCACAATTCACTGACCAAAACCATCCAAAGAATTTTGAATTTTCCCAATAATTCCGTTGTTCAAAGCCAACCCCAAACATATCGTAAGCAGAGCATCCATGCCCACAGCCCCATACACTTCCATAGTTTCCCTTCAGATAAGTGTTGCTATTATCAGTTTTTTTTAGGCTTAGTCCCAAGAATACATCATTTTTTCCAGAGACATACAAAGTGGATGTTTCTCCCCCCAAGACAATGCGAGAACACTCAAGTACCGCTTTTAAATGAATAAAATTTGGGATACCCGTCGCAAAGTCAAGCGAGCCTTTTGGCATATAAGCCTCGGCACTCATCGTTAATCCAAGTAGGATTAATAATATTTTCATTGAGCCGTTTTGCATAAAT
>JBBQAD010000178.1:0-7271 GCA_038315885.1 Fibrobacteria bacterium
CCCCCTGATCATCTTCAATGGTACTATCGATGCTTGAGCCTTTGGGTACATAATCATCGGGCAGTAATTTCCGGCCTTGCGCAGTAAAAGAAATACGGGGAGCCAATTGATCGCTATTATAAAGTAAACCATAGCTACCCGATTTAAACAGGGTCGCCTTAATTTGACCACTAACAGAACTGCTGAGTGTATCGATTCGCAACCAGTTCTCACTTTCAGAGTGATACCAGTGCCAATAAGGTTTAGGGGGTAAATCAACTCGAGTACTGGGAACAAAAGCCGCAGAAACTTCGCTGGCTGCATCGTTGACTGAACTTGAGATTAAGAATCCGGTGCTTTGACCATTGGTCAAATTAGCGGGATTCAAATAATCACGGTAGCCGGGAAGTGATACTTCAGACAGAAATAACCTTCGACTTGCACCCGAGGGACGCATGCTAAGATTCAGTAACTGGTTTTCAGAAAAGAGGCTGTCAGCTGAGGAACGTATCAGTTTACTGCGGCCCGCATAGTGAAACTCCCCCTCGTTGTTGTCAATGCGGTATTCCAGACCCGAGATTGAATGCAAACGTATCGATAAGTTATGTCCGAGAGAAGAATCGGGCAGCCTTAATGTTACAGAATCGCTCTGACCCGGTTTTAAAATATTTTGAATTCGTACTGAATCAAGCCGATTTTGTGAATCATAGAGGGATAAGGCATAGTCCGTTTCATTATTAAATCCAATATTACTGATGTGAGACAATATTTGAAGAGTATCACTTAGTTTAAGTTCGAAGGCATTAGGCCGAAAACTTAGGTCGCAAGGAGAAATGATAGGTAAATCAAAGAAGGCACTGCTGATATTATTTAAGCTGGTAGAAGTGCTGGCAGCGCCTGCTTCTACTGTTTGCAACTCCGCTGTAATTCTGAAAATCACACGCAGCTGTGGCTTCACATAAGACTGTTCCCGACCTACTAAGACAATGTGGCTCGCGCTTTTCATTTGTCCAGTAGAATCTGATGTCAGCAAAACCTCACCCTGCTGGGTAAAATTGTGATCGCCTTCTTCGACAACCGAATAGGCGCAAATGCCATTTAGTAAATTTACTTTTGTCTGAGATGTTCCCAACGACAGTGATAGTGTTACAGTATCTCCCAGTCGTACAGCTTCGTTTTTGCTTGCTCCCGGCTTCTGCACTCGCACAGAATCAATAATCCAGTCCAAAGTGCTTATGGAACTGCTGGCGCTATAGCTGGAGTCTTTGTTCCAGAGTTGAGCGATTACCCGGCCTGATTTTCCCACCGGGTTTTTGGCAAAAGTGATTTTCTGAAGAAAATTTCCGTTGTTTGGCGAAATTTCAGACTGGTTCACAATGCTGTCGTTAAAGCTTAGACTTAATGTTCCATTTGTTACACTGCTGGGGAATCCCGTACCGTTAATTTCCAATTCATTTTTACCATTGAGGGCTTGAGGTTTAAGACTTAAAATACCTTGAGAAATGGGGCTTCGCAAGCGCAAGGCCGGGTCGCCCAGCAAATCAAATTCCGCCAATATAGGAGCGAATTTTTTGCCGGTTTTGAGTTTGACTGCGGTTTCAGCTTGTAAAATGATTTGACCTGCACTTAAGTTTCCACCCTGATAGGCAGCATCCAAAAGGTCTTGAGAGAGACGCACTCCTGCGCTGTTGCTGATGTAACCAGAAGCTCCATAAAAAGTGGCTGCTCCGTTAATCGGTCGGCGCAGCATCTCTTCGCCAAGGCCACTTCCGTTGATATCCTCAAAATAGCCAGTCAAACAAGTGATAGAAAGCACCAGCGGAATGGGGAAGTTTCCTTTTAAATTATTTTCGGAAAAATCCTTCAATGTTAACAATCCCGCATCGCTCCAAACGGCGCCTCCTCCATGGCCAAAAAAGGTGACCAGGTTAAATGCAGAATCAATTTGTGAATAGAAACGCTTACGTCCTGACTCGGGGAGATAATAATTTGAATTTGCATACAAATCATTTCGGGAAAATTGCCATTGGGATGCTATAGTTTTTGATTGTAACTTATCTATCCCTTCAGTAAACTGTTTATCGAAACCACCCAAAAGCAAATTTTTCCCGGTCCAATTTCCTGCCGGCCGATCATTTTCCAGGTGCATGGTTTTGTAAACAATATCTGAGAGCGCTTTTGTTGTCGCCACCGGAATTCGACCGATATACAAATCAGCGATATCATCGTCTCCCGAAACTTTGACAAACCAATCGTCATTGCTGGTAACGCCCCAACCGGGAATATTGACTACATGGGTGGGAACCAGATTAATTTGGCTCGCCCCCTTTTTCTTATCGAACCAGAGTGAGGTTTCCCCAATCAAAACCACATAACTGGAAGCGGGTCTCTGCCAGTTCTGATAGGCATGCTTGATAAAATTACGAATAGCGTTAGGTTCGCTCTGACCATTGCCGAATATCTGATAGATATCAGAGACATAAGCGATGCGCACTCGCATTCCTTGGGCCTTACGATGCGCTACCAGAGAGTCGAGAGCTTTTCCGCGCAATGATTTATGAGTAACAACGATATAATCAGCGGCATTTTGAATAGAGTAGAGATCATCAAGGGTATCCAGCTGTAAGCGGGCCGTCTCCCGCTGATCGGCCTCACAAAGCATGTATTCAGTGAGTCCTGTTAAACTATCACTGAAGGATATATTCAGTGAACCGAAATTATTTCCATAGCTATAGCCAGTTAGTTTTTCGCCAGCCACGTTCCACAAACTGATTTCTTTTTTGCTCAAGTTGCCAATTTGAAAACGATGCAAGCCTAAACTGTCGGAGAAGCGATTAGAAAAATTTAATCGGCCTGCTACCGCGTCGGTGGATGCAGAAAAGCGCAGGTCGATGTAGTTAACATAGGCATCCTGGATAGTAACGGGATTCCCTTCGCTGGTTTTTAAGTCGTTGACCGATTGTACAGAGAGAACATTTAAGCCAGGCTTCAATATCCCCCCCGGTAGCGCTTTAGAGGTCCAGACATGACTTGCTTGTCCCTCCCAATAGGCATCGTTGGAGACACCATTAACAAGAGAGATATCTTTCCCATTCAAAAGAAATTTAAGGTGATGGTCGGGGTCGGCTTTTAAATCATTAGAAACCCCTTTCAAGCCTACTGAGACGATAAAATTGGATTGGCTGCCAGAATTAATAGATGCTTCATTGCTGGGACCTTGTGGTATCGAAAAGCTCAGGTCCAATTGATCTTTATCAGCTTGGATTCGGTCCCAGAACCAAAAATCATTTAACTGCAAAGAGTCTATACGCTCCCCCAAATCTTGAATGTCTTCAGGGTGTACGCTGCCTAATTGTAATACCTCTTCATCATTTTCGATATGAATTTCACTGGTAAAAGAATTTACAGTCTTCGCACCTTTTTTGTCAGAAACCGGGATGAGGGGAGCGCGCAGCCCAAGCCCCGAAGGAGACCAGACCAGAATAAATTGGCTCTCATTGGTATAGAAAGAGTGATAACTATTCTCACCCCTTGCTCTCTCACCAATAAATTCGATGTAATCATTTTCATTGAATCGGCCATCCATCTCTCCTGAGATAAAAATGGGCACTTCTTTTCCCTGGAAGTACATGCGCATTTGTCGAGGGTCGATATTTCGCAAAGGAATATTGGCGTTTTTTAGATCGCTGTAATGTATGACATAAATCGATTTGCTTTGCGTGTAGACCAAAAGCCGCTGTTTTGGCAATGCCAATGTCGAGGGAGAAACTGAACTTTTTTTTGCTAGAGCCTCTTCACTTCTCCATGAACGCGATTGATTGTAATTCAATAACCAGGATTGTAAATGTTGTTCCCCGGGAGAACTTAAGGAAGGCGGAAAGGTAGCCCTGCTTAATACCTTCGAAAAGCCCAAGTCCAAGCGCAGTTCTTTGATCACATAAAATTGTCCGTCCTTTTTTCGCAAGAGGGGAAGATTGAAGCTGCGAATCCAAACATCCCGGAAGCGTCCCGCATCACTCCATGTGAGATTTCCAACCTTAGACTGAGAACCTGAATCATCACATGACTTACATCGCTCTTCTGCCAGAATTGTAACACTTAGGCTTGGAGATTGTGAGCTGGGCAAAGCCAAGCTGCCTTCAATCTCATGAGCTCCAGCGGAGTTTATAAGTCGGAGGCTTAATTTTTGAGCATCCTGGTATTCAATTTGCCACCTGATTCCTGGGGTTTCAGCATTTGCGGACTTCGCCAAAAGTTGAAGCACAAGGAGGATGCCCAGGAATACCGATACAGATACAGGTGTGATTCGTGCAGACCTTTTGACTTTGACTCTGCGATTAAACATGCTGAAATACTGCAAATAAATCGTAATTAGCGTCTTGAAACTCAAAATAATGTTCATGGAATCTGCATGCTACGGTAAAATTGGGAACAACGTAAACCTTGCCTGAGTCCACGCAGACTAGTTGTCGATGCTTCCTGTGTTTTGATACACCAGTGAAACTTTTGTGCGGACCCATTGGGTCGCTCTAGAATCAGGTCGCTGCTTAGAATTCGTTCTCCAAATTGGGGTTGCCTACAAGCATCCATGGGTAGACAGGTATCCAATCGCGCTGTCCAGGTATTTTGCTTTTGTACGTATAACATCAAGCGATGGCTCGCGCCCAAATCAGACCGGGATAAAATTTCAAAATGCGTGCTCTGAGCCGTATCCAATGAGCCCGGCAGGGGAGAGAGCAAACTTGGGCTTTGAATCAAGGTAAAGGGAAGCAGGGGCATGCTATCGCTTTCAAAAATCTGCAAAGTTGCCCTTTGTAACACTGCCTTCACTCCATAATAAACCGTAAATGGCGCAGTAGAATTAGGAAGCGCCACATGAGCACTGCGCAAAGCGGGGTCAATTCGGTGAGCGATTCGGTAGGGAAGAGAATCAGGATGAAGTGTGAGATACACATCAAAATAACTGAAAACATTTTCTGGATTAAAGTTCCAGCTTAATTGAATGGCAGGGCTAAGGCTGGCTGTATCTCCCAAAGTGATTTCTGCCGAAGTCACCATGACCATAGCGGGCGAAGGGCTGTTGGTGTGGCTATCAGGACATAAAACAGCCTGAGGAAAGGTGGCCAAGCAAGCCATGACCAGAAACTTTCCGAATTTAGCCCGGAGATTGAGTAGTTTTGGCTTTTTCACATCGCCATTATATCATTTCTTTACTTGTAAATGCGCAAAAGCGCTTTATTAACATGACTAGGCGAGTAGCCAAGCCTTTCTTAGTTTTAAGCAAATGCAAAGCAAGTCTGAAAATTATGTAATCGCCATTGATGGGGTCAGCGGATCTGGTAAAAGTACTACTGCTAAACGCCTCGCCCACGACCTGGACATTCTTCACCTTGACACCGGTGCAATGTATCGAATGGTAACCTATGCAGCGTTGCAAGCAGGTATTTCAGTTGAGAATGAAATTGCGGTCATCGAAGTCGCCGAAAAGCTTGCAATGGATTTCAATGAGCAGGGTAAATTTGTCGTCAACAATAAAGCCGTCGGGAATGAAATTCGCAGTCCAGAAGTCAATGCCAAGGTCAGTGATTACTGTAAGATTCCTAAAGTTCGACAAATTCTAGTCGATTCTCAGCGCATGATAGGCTCAAGACGCTCCTGTGTGGCCGAAGGACGAGATACCGCGACGGTGGTTTTCCCCCAGGCTGAATTCAAGTTTTTTTTGAGTGCGAGACCCGAAATTCGGGCCAAAAGGCGGTTGGCGGAGCTCCTTGCTAAAGGACTTGGCAGCCAGAAAAATGAAGTGCTTGAAAAGGATGTGCTGGAAAATTTAATGGAGCGGGATCAAAAGGATAGCACCCGAAAGAATAGCCCACTAATGATTGCTCCAGGGGCGCGCGAAATCGATACCTCTGACTTAACAATAGATGAACAAGTTGCTATAATACGCGAAATTGTGCAGAAAAATCTCCAACAGGCCTTGCACGTCTAACTCGCTTTCAAACATAACTTGATAGCGTTTGTCTAGGTGGAGCGTGTCTCCAGCTGCCTTCGGATTGGTTAACAGGAAAATATGTCTCAAAAATTATTGTATGGTACGGAAGCGGATCTCAAACTCTTTGAAGATGCCGATGAAAATCGCAGTGAACAATCGCTACTGGAAATTTTGCCGCTCTATGAAGGAACTTTGCAAGGTTTCCGCGAAGGCAGCATTGTCAAGGGCAGGATAGTTCAAGTCACAGATACTGATGTATTTGTTGACATCAAGTTTAAGTCAGAGGGGGTTATCTCCCGCAGTGAATTCAAACCAGGTGAAACACTCGAACCTGGTCAAGAAATCGAAGTTTATTTAGAACAGATTGAAGACCAAGATGGTCAAGTCAATCTCTCCAAACAACGTGCCGATTTTATGCGCGTGTGGGAAAATATCCGCCAAGCTTTTGAAAATGGCGATGTGGTAGCCGGCCGTGTCGTGCGTCGTATCAAGGGCGGCGTGGTTTGCGACCTGTTTGGTATTGAAGCTTTTCTACCGGGTTCACAAATTGACTTGCGTCAAATTCCTGATTTGGATTCTCTCCTAGGTGGTACACTTGATCTTAAAGTGATCAAAGTCAATAAAGCTCGCCGTAATATTGTTGTCAGTCGCAGAGTGGTTCTCGAAGAAGAACGCACAAAAATGCGCGGCGAAATTATTGATACACTCGAAAAAGGTCAGATTCGCGATGGTATAGTCAAGAATATCACCGACTTTGGCGCCTTTATTGATTTGGGTGGCGTAGACGGACTCTTGCATATCACTGATATGAGCTGGGGTCGTGTGGGCCATCCTTCCGAAGTGGTCAAGATTGGCGAGAAGGTTAAAGTTGTTGTGCTGGATTTCAATGACAAGAAAGAACGTATCTCTCTTGGAATGAAACAGTTGAACACTCACCCATGGAAAGATGTTGCTGCCAAATTCCCCGAAGGTAAATTGGTCGAAGGTAAAGTGGTTACCATCACTGATTATGGAGTCTTCGTCGAACTGGAAGAAGGCGTTGAAGGTCTAGTGCATATTTCCGAAATGTCTTGGACGCAACATGTCAAGCATCCTAGCCAATTGGTGAAGGTAGGCGATCCAATTCAAGCGTGTGTCTTAAAACTCGATGCTGAAAACGAAAAGATTTCACTCGGTATCAAGCAGGTTACCCCCGATCCTTGGGCGCATATCGAAGACGAAATTCCAGTGGGCTCTAAAGTTACCGGAGAAATCCGCAATTTGTCAGCCTTTGGTGCCTTTATCGAAATTAAATAAGTCG
>JBBQAD010000461.1:0-3009 GCA_038315885.1 Fibrobacteria bacterium
GAAGTCATCGGTGATGACACGTCGAACTTTTTGGGCTTGAAGATAATATGCATCATAAAAACCCGATGATAACACATAGGTTCCCAGAATAATTCTTCGTTTCACTTCAGTACCGAAACCCTCGGCTCGCGACTTTGAATAGAGGCTAATTAAATCATTGGCAGATTGGGAACGATGAGTATAACGAACGCCATCAAAGCGGGCGAGATTCGCTGAAGCCTCTGCGCAAGCAATTACATAATAAGCTGCCACACCATATTCCATATGGGGCAAACTGATTTCTTGAATCTTTGCACCCTGGCCTTCTAATTGTTTAACAGCTTTTTCAATTGAGATTGCAATTTTGGCATCCAAGCCAGTTCCAAAATACTCCTTGGGCAAGCCGATGATTTTACCTTTAATACCTTTCTGAAGTTCAGCACTAAAATCGGGTACGGGCCGCGTCGAGGATGTATTATCCATTTCATCAAAGCCACTGATACACTGTAACAGTAAGGCAGCATCTTCGGAGCAGCGTGCGAAAGGTCCGATTTGGTCGAGCGAAGAGGCAAATGCAATTAATCCGTAGCGGGAAACCCGGCCATAGGTTGGTTTTAATCCCAAGACTCCGCAACAAGCTGCTGGTTGTCGTATAGAACCCCCCGTATCACTTCCGAGTGATACTCTTACTGTATCAGAAGCAACAGCCACCGCTGAGCCTCCTGAACTGCCTCCGGGAATATGCTCAGGGTTCAATGGGTTTTTAGAAGGCCCGAAAAAACTGCTCTCTGTGGTAGAACCCATGGCAAATTCGTCGAGATTGGTTTTGCCAACGGGTATAGCACCGGCTGCCAGGAGTCGTTCCACTACTGTGGCATTGTAAGGACTTTCAAACTTTGCCAAGATCTTGGATCCGGCTGTGCTTTTGCCTTCATCCATAACAATGTTGTCTTTAACGGCAATGGGAATTCCTGCTAAGGGACCTAAGGCTTCACCGCGACTGCGTTTTTCGTCGACTATTTTTGCGCGTTTCAAAGCTGAATCAGAAAAAACGTCTAAATAGGCATTCAGTTCTGATGTTGCCTTGATTTTTTGGAGTGCCTCAGAAACCAAGGCCTGCGATGTAAGCGAGCCCTGAGCTAATTGCTCAGCAATTTTTTTAATACCGGTCATGGCGCAGAATATAACATCAGGCCGGCTAGGAGTCAGCTTGATAGCTTATTGGATTATGGCCTATTTGGACCATTTCATAATGTATAGACTCGCGAGCATGCCCAAAACCGAACAGGTGTTAAAGCGAAATCCTATTCCAAAACGCAATTTGATCATATACAAGTCTAAGGTGATTGGGTCTCCCCCAATTCCCACACTGGGTTCAAAGGCGTAGATAAAGAAGTTGCGAATGGGATTGTCCACTCCTCCACCGCTGATCACACCTATCTGTCCTAATACTACGCCCAAAACATTGCCGAATATTCCACCGAGGATCAAACCCACCAGAATAAAAACCAGCAGTCTCCCAGCACCGGCACTTTTTCCCATCTAATTCTCCCTTGAACTTTGTCTTGGTTTTTCTTCCAAGATAATTTTTGTTTTCTTGCGTTGCTGGTTTCTCGCAAACTCAAGTTCAACCGCTTCACCGACTTGAAAGAGTTTAAAGATTTCCATCACGTCTTGTAAATTCGCAACCATGCGACCCGCTACCGAAACCAATACATCCCCCACTTTTAAACCTGCCTTTTCTCCAGGCGAATTAGGAACCAAGCCTGAGATTACAATTCCAGATTGATTGCCAATCACTTCATCCAAACTGGGGTCGGTATAAATACCCGTGGTAAATTCACGGATATATCCATACTTGATCAATTCTTTGACGACCAACTTGGCCTTCTGAATCGGTATAGCAAAACCAATCCCGATTGAGCCTTGGGAAGCACCGCCTCCGGTAAAAATAAAAGTGTTGATGCCAATCACATTTCCATCGGCATTGACCAAGGCTCCTCCTGAGTTCCCAGGATTAATACTCGCATCGGTTTGTATCATATTGTGATAGTGGATGCCGCTGCTGGGTTGAAAGCTGCGATTGAGTGCGCTGATTACTCCTACTGTTACAGTTGGCTTGGCATCGCTGATTAAATATCCAAACGGGTTTCCGATTGCGATGACCCACTCTCCAATTAGGTTATCGGAGGCATCTCCTGTTCTCGCTTCTGGAAGATTTTCCGCCTTCACCTGAAGAACGGCGAGGTCATTATTGGGGTCACGTCCAATCAACTTCCCTTCTAATTGTCTACCATCGGAAAGGTTAACTACAATTTTGGTAATATCTTTGGCAGGCCCATCCCCCAAAACATGGCTATTAGTAACGATATGACCCGTATTATTCAGAATAACACCCGATCCTAAACTGCTGACTTCCCGGCGACGATATTGAGTACCGAAATAATCAAAAAAAGGGTCGTCAAAAAATGGATTTCTCAAGCGGACGATTTGGGCTCGACTTACCGAGATACTCACTACCGAGGGCTGGGCCAGTTCGGTAGCTGTAACAATAGCATTGCGCCTAGTTTGGTTAATGGAATGTTGCATGTCATACGAAAGCGGGGCTGCAGAACTGCGAGGAACAGAATCGGATAAATTTTGAGATTCCGATGCCTCTGCCCTAACCTTTGAAGTAAACAAATCAGAAAAATGAAGCCCGCCTTCCAAATAATGATTCAGTGTAAATGCGCCTAATGCAACGGCAATCAGTAAGGATAAGTATTTAATATTCATAATCAGTATAGATTACCTTTTCTAAAGAAAGCCCTTGCGGCTCAGCCCAAATCCAGTTCTCTTTTTTTGGCCACTCTTTGTTAACATCACCTAAATTGCGTCTTATCAGTCCGACTTCAGCCCCTCCCCTGGCTACTTCCACACAGGCACCGACAATCGAACGAACCATCTTATGCAAAAATCTATCAGCCTGAAGATGGATTCGCAAGCTAGAATTGTAACTCTCTAACTTCGCTTTTTGAACTACACAACAGG
>JBBQAD010000393.1:0-3946 GCA_038315885.1 Fibrobacteria bacterium
AAGCCTGACTGATTTGGGTGTGAAATGGGAGAAGAAGTATCCAGCTATCGAGAGGTCATGGCGGAATAAATGGGAAAACATTATCACTCTCTTTTCCTACCCTCCAGAAATCCGAAAAATCATGTACACCACCAATGCAATTGAATCAGTGAACATGTGTATCCGAAAGGCTATCCACAATCGCCGGATCTTTCCATCGGATGAGTCAGCGATAAAACTTGTATACTTGGCAATCAAGCAGGCTTCAGAGAAGTGGTCTAAACCTATCTGGGACTGGAAACCCGCTTACAACTTCTTGCTGGCTAGATTCCGGCAAGAGGCTGGAAGCTTAACTCGTGAAGGCATTTACACAGTTAAGTTTACAGACCCGTTTTGGTGTTTTCGCGTTACGCTTAAAAGAAGAACCAAGAATAACCTTCTTTCTTCCTCAACTTCAATTTGGTATTGCTTGGTAACTAAAAAGTTGTGGTTCGGATTAGATATTATTCAATGGTTTAAGCCAGGCATTGAATATTCCCTTGACTTAATCAAAGCTAAATGGTTGTGATGAAATCAATTTCACACGCTTCCGGTGTACAGATGGCAAGCAACCTGATGCCCTAGAGCCATTTCTTGCAGAGATACGGAAGTGTTACAAATTTGCATCGCCTTTTCACATCTCTCCCGAAATCGGCAACCAGAGGTGAATTCTTCGGGCCGGGGTACCTGCCCGGGAATTGACTTGGGCTTGAGCTTGGGTCCATCTAAGCGAGGTAGAGAAGCTAACAATCCCTGGCTATATGGATGAAGTGGTTCACGGATAAAACTATCAACATCGCTGCTTTCTACAATACGTCCTGCATACATCACAGAGACTCGTTGAGCGTATTGCGCCACCAAATTCAAATTATGGGTAATGAATAAAACACTCAGCCGATTTTCTTGCTGTAATTCGATCAGCAGGTTCATAATTTGAGCTTGGACTGTAACATCTAAGGCGGTGGTTGGTTCATCTGCGATTAAAATTTTAGGGTTTAGCAGCAAGGCCAGGACAATCATGACTCTTTGTAACATTCCCCCCGAGAGTTCATGGGGATAACTTTGCAAGATGCGTTTAGGTTCACCAAATCCCACCTTTGCCAGTAAGTATTCGATTCGCTCCTGCGGCTCACCACTAAAGACATGAAATTGAAAAACTTCTTGTAACTGGTTTTGAATGGTCATCAAAGGATTCAAAGCAGCGCTGGGTTCTTGAAAAATCATGGACAATTTCGAACCGCGCAACTTGCGCATTTCAGAAGGGCTTAGGGCTAAAAGGTCTTGGCCTTCCAGTGTAATTGTTCCACTTAAGATTTTGGCCTGAGGTATAGGTAATAGACGCAATATCGCTAGGGCGGTGACCGATTTACCGCATCCGCTTTCGCCTACCAGAGAAAAAATTTCACCTTCATATAGATCAAAACTGACCGCATCAGTGACGGCTAAAAATTGGTTCCCGCTTTTTTTTCCTGATTGAAAGCCATTTTGAAATCCAGTTTGAAAGCCAATTGACAAATTACGAACCTCAAGGAGCGGTTTTTTCTTGTGGGGGGCGAAGTGCTCTTCTGCCATTTGGGAAGCCAGGGAATTCATATCTGTTTCACTCCAGTCGGCTCCCGCCTTTGGGGTCAAAGGCTTCGCGAACCCCTTCACCGATAAAGGTCGCCAATAAAAGTGTTACAAATAGGGCCACTGTCGCTGAAAAAGCAATCCAGGGAGCCTGCAAATTTCGGAGGCCATCACTGAGCATTTCTCCCCACGACGGCGTGGGAGGGGGCAAACCAAAACCCAGAAAATCAAGGGAGGTCAAAGCGCCGATACCTCCTATTAGGGCAAAGGGTAAAATGGTTAACACTGGCGTGAGTGCATTAGGAAGTATTTGCCCGGTAAAAATTTTGTATGGACTGAGGCCCAGTGCTCGAGCCGCTTTTACATAGGGCATGGATTTGATTTTATAGAATTCTCCCCTCATATAGTAAGACAATCCAATCCAGCCGAATAACGAAGTGATAAACAAGAGCAAAAAGAAATTCTGTCCATAGATGGAACCCAAAAGAATGACAACATAGAGAAAGGGAAGGGCAGACCAAATTTCAGTGCTGCGTTGAATAAGAATATCCCACCATCCTCCCAAATAGCCTTGGATGCCGCCGATTAAGATTCCAAAAAATGCCTCCAAAATAGTGAGACTAATGGCAAAGAGCATACAGATGCGAAAGCCATAGATGAGTCGAGCCAAGATATCCCGACCGGTGCTGTCTGTGCCCAACCAGTGTGCTCTAGAAGGCGCATAGGGAGGTTGCCCTTGCCCGCTGAAGTCAACACTTAAGGGTCCGACTGAAATGGGAGTGTTCCACATCCAACCTTGGTTTGTATTGAACTCTTCGTTGCCTCGAAGGGCGAGGTAATCAGCCTCAGTGGCATACTGGCCTCCAAAAGTTGAGGCAGGCTGAAAATTAAAAATGGGAAAATAGATTTTGCCTTGATAGCCAAGAACCAAGGGTCTGTCATTAGCAATTAGCGGACTAAACAGGGATAGTCCAAAAGCTGCCAACAGTATCCAGAATGACCACCAGGCTCGGCGCAGTTCTCTAAAACGATGTAATCGCTCGCGAGTAACATCCGAAATCCAATGTTTGGGGAAGCCCTTCATTTAAACTGTATCCTGGGGTCGACCATTACATAGAGGATATCAGAGAACAGGCGTCCAAAAAGAGTCAATACACTGGTGACCCAGATAATTCCCAAAACGACATTGTAATCTCGACCGATTAATGAATTGTATACAAGTAGCCCCATGCCGTCGATGTCAAAGACTTTTTCAATGAGTAAAGCTCCGGCAAACATAAGCGTAAATATTTCACTCATGCGGGTTGCAATCGGGATAAGCGCATTGCGCAGTGCATGTTTCCAGAGCGCTGAGCGAAAGCTTGCCCCTTTTAACATAGCAGTACGCATATAGTCCTTACTGATTTCATCAAGTAGGGAGTTTTTCAGCAGAAGAGTTAAAAAGGCGAATTCACCCGCCATGTAACAGATGACGGGTAAAACCATATGATGAGCAAAGTCTAGGGTTTTGCCTAGAAGAGTCAGATTGTCAAAATCATCCGATGTTATCGAACCCAGGGGAAACCATTCAAAAAATTCTCCGTAAGAAAAACCAACTAAAAGCAATACGCCTAATGCGTAACCCGGAATAACATAGCCAGTAAAAATGACCAAGGAACTGAGCATATCAAAGGGGCCTCCATTGCGTCTAGCTTTGGCGAGTGCCAATGGAACACAGATGAGATAAGAGAGTATAAAAGAAGTCAAACCAAAGAAAAGCGAAATGGGCATGCGCTTTAGAATCACATCCCAAACCGGTTCTCTGTATGTATACGAACGGCCCAGATCAAACTGACATACATTCACAAGCCAGTTCGTGTATCGCTCCCACACTGGTTTGTCAAAACCAAAATAGACTTTGATGTTCTCTACTTCTTCGGCGCTAATTGTTCGACCCGAAGAGGCTCCTTTTTGTGACTGCAAGGCCTGGGTTTTGGCAATCATCTCTTCGACTGGGCCGCCGGGAACAAATTGCGTTAAGGCAAAGCAGACCAAGCTGATTCCCAAAAGCGTGGGAATCATCAGCAAGAGTCGCCGGGCGATGTAGGCTCTCATTCGCTGTAGTGAACTTCCTCTGAAGGCTTATTTAAAGCCGCGTTGTTTTTTTTGGCCTCTGTCAAATCTTTCGCTTTTTTTTCATCGAAATACCAATAGACAGGAATAGCATCTTCACCATTGTACTTATCGAGAACTGAAGCAGGTGTTCCAAATTTTCTCCAGGAAAGCAGGCGCTTATGGTCGTTCTGCCACAGCAGGGCATAGGGCATCAGCTTTGCCAAGCGGGTATCCAAGGCCTGAAGAATCAAATCGCGTTTGGCCA
>JBBQAD010000081.1:0-10103 GCA_038315885.1 Fibrobacteria bacterium
AATCAAATGCTTGTGCTCGATCTGGTCTGGAAAGCCTGGGATAAAACGGAATTTTTTGTGAATCCATCTCTGGAAATTGGTATGGGCTACGAATTTAATGGAACTGGTGGAGCCTACGACCCCTATTACTCTCGCCTTAGCTATCGGGGTGGTGCCAATTTTACACAGCTTGCCTACCAAGAAATCCCTCAGTACCAGGGAAGTATCGGTCTCGGATTACCCTTAGGAAAGAGTGACAAAATGCTCGACCTAGCTTTCGTCTATGGCCATCGAGGAGATCTCGAAACGTATGGTTTTTCCGAAGACTATTTGAAAATGGTTTTTTCTGTAACTGGAATAAGTCATTGGGGCAAATCCCGCAGAAGCCGCTAAACTCCTGGCTTCAATCTAGAGAACTAGTCCAAGAATAATTGTAGGTTTACATAAGTTCAGCTATTGTAAGATTTAGCTCTATTGTCTTAACAATTGCGAACTAAGACTTAAGACCTCGGACTTAGGATCTCGAATGACAAGTTCAAAAAAAAATGTTAAAAAAACCGTAACGAAATCTGTTGCTAAATCTGTTTCGAAGGCAGCGAAGGGAATACTAAAGCAAGCTTCAAAATTTAAACCCGCACTGGTAAAATTGGAAAAGAAGCTCGAGAATAAGGTAAAAGAGAGCATCGGTAAAACAGCCAAGTCGAAACGAACTGTTACAGATGGTAGTGCTCAGAATTCTGTTTTTGAGAAAAAAAATGAGAAGATTATCGGAATTAAAGAGTCGAAAAAAAAATTAGAGAAAGAGAGGGAACCGAGTCTACAAAAAAAACAAAATGCCAAAAGTGATAAGCAGAATTCAAGAATTACACCGAAAACAGAAAAATTAAAAGAAAAAAATTTTACTGCTTCCAAGAATATTGTTCCGAAGCGCAAAAGTGTAACACAAGAAAAAAAGACTCTCGAAGCTGGCAGCTTAAAAACAAATCAAAAGATCAACTCAAAGCTGCGGTCAATTAAACCTATAAAGAAAAGAAGCGAAGAGATACAGTCAGTTTCTTCTAAAAATGGTGGTAGCTCACTGATATTGATGCCCCGAGATGCAGAATCCTTTTTTGCCCATTGGGAAATCGCACCATTAGAAAAAGAAAATGGAATTGCAGAAGAACAAAAACAGAAATTCGAAACCTATTCTACAGCTATCAAATTGGTTTGGCCGGGTCCCAACGGTGGTACATTATTTCATTATCATCAAGTTGGGCTTGACCATGGGAAAACCTATATCCCCCGCCCTTCTCCAGCCCTTCAATTTGCTGCCAAATTGGGCTGGTTATCTGAAAATGGCCACTTTGTAACACTGGCCGCCTCCCGACCTATTGAAATGCCAGAGATTTGGGAAGGAACCTTGGCCCGTTTTCAGCAGTCCAGCCAAAATAGTCATTCGGAACCAAGCACTCAGAAACCCGGTTCTTCGGGCAAAACAACTAAAAAGGGTTCAAAGAATGCGTCTGATCAAACTTTTGCTCAAGGATGGCAGTACTCCGCTCTAAATTTGTTGGGAGCCAATGGAAAGACCTTAAGCAGTGCCGAGTTTCATGATTGGACGAGTCGGCTTGCCTCCGCCTGGAATCAAATGAGTTCTTGGAATCTTTCCTCTTGGCCTATTTCTTCCTTTGTAACAGTGCAAAATTTTTGGAATTTTCTTGGAAGTTCAGAAAAATTGGCAATTAATATTTCCAGTTTCACAAAAGCTCTTGGCCTGGGAAGTTCGCAAAGTTACAATCACGCCTTGCCCTATGAATTTCTTATTTCAGAATTGATCCTCTTTAGGGCTCTGGGTTCTTCTTGGAAAGGGCTAGCTAGCTCCGAATGGAATGTATTGGCCTCTCTCTTCAGTTCCAGCGGTGCAAGCGAAGTATTCTTCAGCGCTAGTTCGATAGTCAAAAATCTATTCATTCAAAATGTTTCATCCCTTGGAGGCAGTTCGAACTGGATGGCTGGTTCAAGCTGGGGTGGCAGCTCCCGTTTGGGTGGAAGCTCAAGCCCAGGAGGAGTCTTGACCGGATCCAGCCGTTCGGCCTTAAATAATCGAGAGCTACAGGAAAAAGCTTGGGAAATGGATTGGCGAATGAATTCAGGGGAAGCTCAAACATCAAGCTCTGAAGTACAAGAAAAAAATACTTCTAAAGCAACATGGTCGAATCAAAGCGGACTTCCGCAAAATAATACTCTTAGAGTTACAAATACCAGTTTGGGTTCAACCTTACTCGACCTTGGCCATTTAGGGGATAAATTGCAGTATGTCTATTTGAACGGCCAACGCTTAGCCGTCAATTCCCAATCCCAGGTGGTATTTAAAAACCGTGTAACGAGCACTTCTCTAAAACTGGAAATGGCCTGGAAAGAAGGTACTACCAGTTACTGGACAGTTGATACAGTTTAATAGGAAGCAGATGATGACGGATTCGCAAAAAACCCATCTCTGCATTGTGCTACATGCACATTTGCCGTATTTAAGACAAGCCCAATTCCCGCATTGTCTTGAAGAACGTTGGCTCTTTGAAGCTATTACTGAGAGTTATATTCCTCAGCTAGAATTAATCGATAAATTGGTTCATGAAAATTTGCCCGTTCAGCTCACCATTACCCTTACTCCACCCTTATGTGAAATGCTTTGCGATGGCCTCTTACGAGCTCGTTATGGCCAGCATCTTGAGACACAATTGCTGCTTGCCAATCGAGAAGTAGAACGCCTCAATGACACCCCCTTTCATAAGCAGGCCATTTGGTATCTTGAACGATATGAACGCACACGAAGTTTTTGGCAAGCGTGTTCAGGAGAATTACTCGAACCTTATAAACACTGGCGTCGAAAAGGCATTATAAAGGTTTTAACTAGCGCAGCCACGCATGGTTTTTTGCCAAATCTGCGATTTACAGAAGGCGCGGTAGAAGCCCAACTCGAAATAGGTGTTCGTAATTATCACAAGCATTTTGGAGAGGCCCCTAAGGGCATTTGGCTAAGTGAATGCGGTTATTTTCCCGGCCTGGACAAAAGTTTGAAAAAGGCGGGCTTGGAATATTTCTTCGTCGATACCCATGGTCTGCTACAAGCTGATGCGATTGCCAATGATGGTGTCTATGCACCAGTGTTAACAGCAGAAAATCTGGCCTGCTTTGCCCGTGATCCCGCCTCTTCGCGAGAAGTTTGGTCTGCGCAGGAGGGTTATCCTGGAGATGGTCGCTATCGGGATTTTTATGGTGACATTGGCCATGAACTCGACATGGAGTATATCAGAGACTTTATCGATCCCGCAGGAATTCGGGTTGATACTGGTTTCAAGTATAATCGCATCGGCGACCGTTCAGGCAAAAAAGAGATCTACGAACTAAAAGAGGCTCAACAAGCAGTTGAAGAACATGCTAGCCATTTTATTAAAAAACGAGTGGATCAGCATCATGCTCTGCTGAATTCTACAACCAACACACCCTGTATCTTGTGTCCCTATGATGCAGAGTTATTTGGCCATTGGTGGCACGAAGGTCCATCGTTTCTTGAAAGTGTAATACGAGAAGCCTGCAAAACAAATGAGCTGTTGATCAGTTCTCCTGAACACTATTTGTCACATAAAAAGGATTTACAGCGTGCCGCTCCGGGTTTTTCTTCTTGGGGCTCTGGGGGCTATGCAAAGGTATGGCTTAACGAAAGTAATGACTGGATATATCCCCTGTTACACAGAGCAGGCAGGATGATGTGGAAAGTCTCACGTATGTCTGATACTACCCCTTGGAGCAAACGCGCTAAAAACCAAATGGCGAGAGAACTCTTGCTCGCCCAATCTTCTGATTGGGCCTTTATTCTTAATGCGGGTACCGCTAGTCAATATGCTGAAGCACGAACCCGACAACACATTGATAATGTTTTTCGGCTATTCAGCAACATAACAGAACTCAAAGAAGACAAAGAATGGCTTGCTCAATTAGAAGCGAATAATTCAATTTTTTCCGAAATCGATAGTTCAGTCTATACCTTGGATTGGATCAATACATAAGCCTATGTTATATGATTGTCTGTTAATGCTTGGCCTAAATTTATTTCTGTTTTGATAAACGATGCGGATATAGGGAGGGAGTGGACTCCTTAGTCCCAAAAAGAGACCATTCCAATTTGGATCGAAATCCCATTAATGTTTCTGCTTTCCAATTACCATAAAAAAGACCTCCGCTTATTTTGAGAATATGTCTTTGTTTCAGACTCAAACCTAAATTCAAGTCAATATCACTTCTCCAACCGTTTACAAACACATTATCTTGGGATGCAAATAGCCAACTGGGTACCCATCCAAATTGCAGCAGCACATGGCTAGACTGAGGGCTTGCCACCAGAAATTCAGCACGAATACTTTGCACATTTTCATTTTGGCCCTCTTCAACAAGGGGTTTAATCACTATCACTTCCCGGTATTTATCCCGCCCTTTGAGCGCCGCAGCCACAGCGCTTTCAAAACCCGAACGTCCCCAGTGCCGACGTAGACCATAGCGAAATTGTAACAGAGCGCCTTCCTGATGTGCAGCGCGACCGCGACCATCTTTCTCTTCTCCATAGTAAGAACCCTGAAAATCGAGCATATGCTTGGATGCTTTTCCGGGTATTTCACTATGAACCTGAAGACTGTAAGCTGGTGCAGCCTGCATTTCATAACCAGAATAAAAGGCAATCAGACCCGCTCTTTCTGCGCTGGCAGCAAAAAGCAAGGGGATTCCCAGCCATTGCTGCTTGAGATACAAAGCGCCAAACAGACGGTTACCCGGAATCAAATAGGGATGATCCAAGGGGTTATACTCATTATGAAAAGTGTAATAGAAAGAACTATCAAGAGTAGCGGCTTCAGAGTGCGAGAGATTAAGAGCCATTCCTGCTGAAGCAGATAGGAATCCTGGTATCACATCTCCCACGGCGGCCATGGAAAGATTCAAGGGACGCTGAAAACTTAAGTTGGAGGAAAATTCATGAAATCCTTGATGACTCAGGCTGGCATCAAAACTCGCGAAAGAAAGGGGAGCAAATAAAAGCCCTTCCCTTGCAGCCCATTGTAACTGTTCAGTTTCAGAATAGCGAGCATAGTTACACTCAAATGAACTGGCTGCAACCCATGGCCGTGTCGACGGCCCTATCGACTGCCGTGAAGACGGCTGTACTTCGTTTGCAAGACCCTTTATCCAACTAAGGGCCAAGACGATTAGGGCTGCATAGGTAACAGCCTGCTTCATACGCGGGTAACTTCCAATAGGTACTCCTGGTGTCCCAAACTTCTCCGCTTAGCTGTATGCCGCTGGGAACCAATCCCAGAACGGCCATATTTCTGAAGGCAAATTCCTGCAAACTCATGGGTGCTACATTCAAAAATTCCAATGAATCGGCTGAGCGAACATATCTCTTTTCGGGAATCAACAATGAATCAAGCAATTCTTTTGAAACAATTGACTCCAACTGTCCCAGCAATGCATCGCCGTCTTCGGGCTTGATATTTTTCTGTTCGAGAGTATAACCCTTTGTCGAAAAATAGACCCGACCCGAAATCGTTTTTTCTCCCTGTGCCGAAAGTAGTGGGGACGCTTTTAAACTACCACCCAGCAAAGTCAATTCACTGGTCTGATCATAGTGATACACTAATAAAACACGTGATTGTGAAATTAGCCGTATAGAAGGTGTAAAAAACTTGTATTCCCGATTTTTTCCTAATATCACCAATTTGCCTCGTAGCAGACCCAAACTATTAGAAATGGCAAAGCTATAGATGCTGTTTGGGAATAAAGCATAATCTGCATCCGCACGGCTTATTTGGGAGGGTTTAAACTGGGATCCAGTCCATAATTCAGAGCCTGGGCTAGCAGAGTCAACTTGCCCCATTTGTAATACTTCATAATGGTCGACCAGAGTGGCATTTTGTAAGCTTTGTCCCAGCCAAAAACTATTCCTTGGTTTAGTGGCTTTGGAGTCCGTCGCCCTTAAATTATGAATAAGTTTACGACTCAGATTTTGGGCAGCAATTTCAGGATGCTGGTCAATTTCGGGAATGAAGCGGGTTTGTGCTATATCTTGAACTGTTCTTGTTTCTCTATTCCAAATACGGATGTCACACTCATAATAACCCAGACTGCGTGAGAAAAAAAGACTAACGGCTCGTGGCGCAGGAATTTGTTCTCTTAAGGAGATCAATGTGTCTTTGTCTAAAAGTGAAAAGCCTCTATAGGCAGCTCTAATGCGTGGCTTGACGGATTCATTGACAAAGGCAACTGCCCATCCGGTATCCTCTCCAATTTTTCTCTGGAATTCACTTAGTACTCTCTCGCTAAAGCTGCTATCCAAGCTTCCGCTAAAAACTCCTAAAACCGTCAATGTGTCTTTGGCGAAAGACACCGAAAGTCCCACCAAAAGGCAAGGGATGAAAAAAAATTTTGGAATGAGAACGGCAATACCCATAAATAGAGACCTATTTATGCAGTGTATCCTTTTAGAGCTTCTTGAGTCAATCGCCGTCGAGCGATTCGAATTTTAAGCGCCTAATTCTTTCGAGCGAAGAGTTGCTGACTCAATCGCATTGGCAATTAATCCCTTGAAGCCCCCATTTTCAAGGGTATGCAGGGCATGGATTGTTGTTCCTGCCGGAGAACACACTTTTGCAGTCCAGGCGGAAGGGTGCAGGGGTTCTTTGTTTATCAAGGCTAAGGCACCCTTAATCGTTTGTAAAGCCAGAGCTTGGGCGCTTTCTCTGGATAGTCCCATTTTCACTCCGCCTAAAATCATGCCTTCCAGAAATTCAAATACGTACATAGGGCCGCTGCCTGAGACCGCCGTCACAGCATCCATTTGACTCGAGGCAACTCTCAACGTTTTTCCAACAGAATGAAAAAGGGCTTCAACTGTGCACAAGGTGTTTTCATTCATGCCATCGATTTCGATGGCAGTAATTCCTTCCCCACAAGCTAGAGGGAGATTCGGCATGACGCGAACCACAGTATCCTGATGGTGAAACACTTCCCGAATTGTTTCGCTTTGCACCCCTGCCATCAGGCTGACAATGAGTCGAGATGAAGAATCTTGCACACTTCTCAAAGCATCGCGTTGCTGTAAAAATACTTGAGGCTTAATGGCCAAAACGACAATAGCCGAGCGATGATACAAATCTGCAAAACCCAAGGCTGGCTCGGCGCCAATTTCTGAACACAGTTTTTCTTGGGTTTGGGTATGGCTATCAAATACCAGAACCTGGGAGGAGCTTCGCAATCGGGAAGCTAAAAGGCCTTTTACCAAGGCAGCGCCCATGTTTCCTAAGCCTAAAACCCCGACTATAGAGCTTGCGGTGGCGGCTGTTACCTGCTTTGAATCCATCCTTTAGCCATTCATGGAATCGAGGAATTCTTTGTTGGATTTGGTTCCGCGAATCTTTTCGGTCATGAACTCCATAATTTCTACTGGAGACAGATCTTGCAGATAGCGGCGCAGAACCCAGACACGTCGCAGATCATCATCCTTCATGAGGAGTTCTTCTTTTCGAGTTCCGGATTTAAAGGCGTCAATGGCAGGCCAGATTCTCTTTTCAGATATCTTACGGTCCAGAATCAATTCCATGTTACCAGTACCCTTGAACTCTTCAAAGATCACTTCGTCCATTCGGCTGCCCGTTTCAATCAAGGCAGTGGCAATAATGGTCAGGCTTCCTCCGCCTTCAATGTTTCTCGCTGAGCCAAAAAAGCGCTTGGGTTTTTGTAAGGCCATGGCATCTACGCCACCCGAGAGAATTTTACCTGAGTGTGGAATAACCACATTGTGCGCTCTGGCTAAGCGCGTGATTGAGTCAAGCAAGATGACCACGTGTTGGCCGACTTCAACTAAGCGACGCGCCTTTTCGATTACCATTTGAGCTACCTGAACATGACGCTCGGGCGGTTCGTCAAAGGTAGAACTCAGCACCTCGGCAGGCACATTCCGGCGCATGTCGGTGACTTCTTCAGGGCGTTCGTCAATCAACAAAACCATCAGTTTTACATCTGAATGATTTTTAATAATTGCATTGGCAATCTGTTGTAACAGAACTGTTTTACCTGCACGCGGGGGTGCGACAATCAATCCACGCTGTCCGCGACCGATGGGAGTAAACAAATTCATCAACCGAGTGCTAAGCTCCCCGACATCATGTTCCAAATTAAAGGGAACATCGGGATGCAAAGGAATCAGATTATCAAAGGCGACTCTACTTTTGCATTTTTCGGGGTCATCATAATTGACTTTTTGAATGCGAAGCAAAGCAAAGTATCGTTCATTCTCTTTAGGCGCACGTACCAGACCCGAAATGGTATCACCGGTATGCAAATTAAAGCGCTTGATTTGTGTGGATGAAACGTAAACATCATCTGGACCAGCCACATAGCTGTGATCGGGTGATCGCAGAAAGCCATAGCCTTCATCCATCACTTCCAGCACACCTTCGGCGTAGATAGCCGCCTGGCCTCCACTTTCCTTCTCTAAAATAGAGAAGACCAGCGCTTGCTTGCGCATGTTACGAGAGTCATCAATTCCCATTTCAAGGGAATATTGAATGAGCTCTTTCATTCCCGTTTTTTTCAATTCATTCCAACGAGTCTGAGCTTGCTGCAAGGAACGGGCCGCAGAGGCTTCTGACTGAGGAGACTCCGTGTTTTCTACTTCGTTCGATGGTTCGGCCATTTCATTTTGGCTCTGATTATCCTCTTGCACAGACTCTTCATCGAATATTTCATCGGTGTCATCGTCTCGCAGGTCACCTTGACCGGATAAATTAGGGGTCTCTTTGCGCAATCGCACAATTGGCTTCCGCACGGGAATTCTTCGAATCGCCAAAGCCTGTCTCCTTGAAACTCTGATTAAGATGTATGGGTTATGAAAAATCAGAGGAAATAATTGAAGTGGACTAAAATATGAATTTTTGTCGAATACTGGTCAATGCTTCATAGCAATCTTTAATTGCAAAAGACCATTGAGTTTGAGCTTTCATAACATTTAGATTGCCAACGCATGTCTAAGTTGCCCTTTGAAGCGATATTGGAAGCTATTCCCCTACCCTTGTTTTTAACGGATGCACAAAAAATTTTGCTCTGGTGCAATGCGGTAGGACGGCAAATCTTACCTGAAAATAGTCCCTCGACTGGATTTTCTTTTTCTGAAAAATCAATTCTTGGCCCAGCTCAGTCAGAAAAGAAAGTTGGTCATTTTGATTCGGGTAGCAGTTTGAAACAATATTCTGCCAGCTCATTCGCCGTGGGTTCTGAGGGTCATGTTGTATGGCTATTTGTCGATCAGAGTGAAGAACGAAAGAAGTTGCTGAGTCAAATTCAAGAAAGCGCAATTTCCGCAGTAGGCTTTTTGTCTTCTGGCTTAGCGCACGAGTTTCGCAATATTTTGGCTTCGGTTGATGGTCGTGCACAGATTGCTGTTTATAAAAACGACATCGAGAACTACCAAAAGTTGGTGCAACTGGTGCGGCAACAATCAAGACGGGGTGCCAATCTCGTCCGAAATTTAATGACCTTTTCCAATTCTCTGCGTGTGCGTCGGAAAGAATATTTTGCCCTGGATCAATTGATTTCCCAAGCAATTTCGATGGTCCAGAAGGAATTGGAACACAGCGGCATCCGGGTTGAGGTCGAATTAGAGGAACATCTTTTTGCCCACATCCATGTCAGTGAAATTCAACAATCCTTATTGAATCTGATCCAAAATGCGGCAGAATCTTTTATCGAATCACAAGGAACACTTCGGATTGTTTTAGAAAAAGCCGAAAGCAAGGCCCAGATCAAAATTTTGGACAATGGTCGAGGCATACCCCAAAAAGATTTGGATAAGATTTTTCAACCTTTTTTTACCACCAAGGGCCATGGAAGCAGCCAGCCTCAATATGGTTCAGGCCTGGGAATTACGGTAGCCCTGAATTGTATTCGAGAACACCGCGGAAGCATAAAAGTGGAAAGTGAATTAAAAGTGGGAACCTGCGTCACGATTCTTATTCCGCTTTCTTAAGATTAAGAGGTAATAGCTCTTACTGACAATCATCTTTCTATTTGCCATTTCCCATTTGCCATTTCCCATA
>JBBQAD010000091.1:0-9515 GCA_038315885.1 Fibrobacteria bacterium
CAGCAGTCCGATGATCAATTTGACCTTTGAGGGGTACCGGTATGCTCCCATTTTTCACCAAATCGTTTTAAATTAGGTACTAATAGCGTTACTATTGATGAAACGTAGGAAATGACGATAAGTTGGGATAAATGAATCATTCCTTAATAGTTAAAGTCGAAATCCAGCATGAAGTTCCGGTATTGCTTATTCCGGGAGATGTCACATTTCAATCAATCGATGCGGTGCGACAAGGATTTTCTGATCTGCGTTTATTGGTCCCCAGACTTTGTATTATCGACCTTAGCAAGTGCAATTTGTTAGCGAGTGTAGGCCTAGGCGAAATGGCAAAATTTCTGAAGTGGGCAGAGGAAAATGGATCACAAGTACGCCTCGTCTGTTCACATGCACAGGTTTTGGATGTCTTGGAAATTTCCGGTATGACATCCATTCTCCGCATTTTTTCCTCATTAGAAGCCGCTCTTCCAAAAAACTAGCCTATGCAACGTGACGAGTTAAGCCAATGGCTTGTAAATCATTACCGACCTCAAGAATTTCGTGATCATATACACAATGGCTTACTCTTCGAAGGCAAAGAAAAGGTCAAAAAGGGAATTAGTGCCGTAAGTTTTTCTCTGGCTGCTGTCCAAAAGGCAGCTGAAATGGATGCCGATTTTTTAATAGTGCACCATGCCCATGGTTTTTGGGATAACCAGGCTCGAACGATTACCGGTGGATTCAAAAAAAAGTTATCAGTGCTTTTGGAAAACAACATATCACTCTATGGGTTTCATTTGCCAATGGATTCCCAGCCGGAGACCGGTAATAATGCTGGCCTCAGTGAAGCATTGGGACTAAAAAAGGTAGGTGGATTTTTACCCAATGGTTCCAGGCAAATCGGATTGATTGCTTCTCTAAATAAAGCCATCTCCTTCGCAGAATTCAAACTACAGATTACCAAAGTCGTGGGTCCGATTCATGCTGCATTTCATTCTGGTTCAGAGCTAATACAGACTGTAGCTATTTGTACTGGGGCGGCAGCATCTTCCATTGCAGCTGCTAAGGCGACTGGAGCTGATATATTCATAAGCGGTGAGCCTCGCGAAGAAAGTGCCATTTATTGTGAAGAAGAAACATTTAACTTTATTGCCGCTGGCCATCATCGAACCGAAGTTTTTGGTCCCCGATTAATTGCCGAACGAATTAGCCAAGAATTACAATTGCCCACCCAATTTATTGATATACACAACCCAGTTTAAAATTGATGAGAGGAAGCTTATGTCGAATCCTATTTTAGAGGCCGCCAAAACCATTCAAGCAGCCCAAGCCAAGTTCCAGCAAAAGAATTTTTTGGTGGGCTTTGATGGATTTGTGGATGAAATTATTCACCCGGTTGCGACCCGTAGTGACAAAAGTCACTTCGAACGAATTTCAACTATCGATATTTTAGCCAAAAGAATTGCCGCCGCCGCCGGTAAGTCAACTAACATCGAATTGGTTCCCGTTATGGAAAAAGTGGGCGGTAACGGACCCTTGATGGCCATGGCTATGGCAGGCATGGGAGCTAAAGTGACATGTGTAGGTTTAATGGGTTATCCTCAAATTCAAGCGGTCTTTAATCCATTACAAGAAGTCTGCGAAGTGATATCGGTCGGCAATCCCGGTCATACCGATGCCTTAGAGTTCTTGGATGGCAAGGTGATGTTGGGAAAATTGAACACAATTAAAGACATGTCTTGGACTCGGCTTCTCGATGTTATCGGTGAAGCCAAAATTTCAAGCCTGCTCAATGATTCTCATTTGGTGGCTTGTACCAATTGGACAATGCTTACAGAAATGGATGAAATTATTCAGCATTTTACCAGTCTAATCAAACAAGGTTGTCACACTCGTTTTTTCTTTGATTTGGCAGATCCCGAAAAAAGACCCAGCAGTGATATAGAGAGAGTATTAAAACAAATTCAATTGATTGATGAAAAATGCGGATCAATCTTGGGACTTAATTTGAAGGAAGCCCAACAGATTGCAGAGGTCTTAGATATCAAGGCAAGTTATGCAGAGGAAGCAGACTCGGTTGCACAGGCAGCTCAAGAAATTCGAGAAAAGCTGAATATTCAAACCGTAGTAGTACACGCCGTTAAATTTGCCGGGGCAGCCAGCCGGAACAAAAAAACCGTATCAGTGGCAGGGCCCTATTGCGCCGCGCCCAAGTTAACTACTGGTGCTGGTGATCATTTCAACGGCGGCTTTGCCAGCGGCATAATGGTGGGATTAGATGAACTAACGGCACTCTATGCAGGAGTGGGTACATCTGGAGCCTATGTTAGAAAAGCGAGTAGCCCCAGCCACAGTGAAGTTTGTTCACTTTTAGAAAAATGGGGTCAAGGCAAGAATCTCGACTAATTTTTTTTGTGGGATGCTAATCTGCGTCTGCTTTCCTGGAATTTTCAGTTACCAAAGAAAGGCCCGCATTCAGTCTCCTGTGTAACTCTTGCCTAATGCTGATAGGGGAGATGGGCCATAGTTCAGGCATTAGAGATTGTATCCAATTCAACAAATCAGGTTTGACTACAAGTTGTAGTTCACAAAAGCTGCGACCGGCTTTTTCATACAGTTTGGCGGGAGGATTAAAATGAGCCTCGGTTAAATGGCGCTGCACCCAGGAATTTTTTTTCATTTCAAGCACGATAATTTCGACCCGATCATCGGGATTTTTTGCCCATTGACCGATACAGTAACGGTAGACCTCTTGGGGATTATAGGCTGTGCGGCTAAAGCTTTGAGTGGTCGCGGTGCAGCGGATAATTCTGCGTACCGATAGAGTTTTAAAGGAATCTGTATTGCTGTCTTGACGCCCCAAGAGGTACAGAACTCCAATTCTAAGTGCCAGACCATAGGGAAAAAACGTCAATTCATCACTTCCCTTTTCAGTGTTACGATAACGAATTTTTATCACCCGGCACTGTGCGATGGCTCCTTCTACTATGCGAAGAATTCCAGACTGGGGCTCTGATTCTGCGAAGGGGCCGTGGTCGATATAGTATAGATCGGCAGGGTTGGAGTTCTCTGCACTTTCTTCCTTTCCTTTTTTGAGAAAACGAATTACCTCATTCAGTTGTTTGGCGTATTTCGGATTTCCGCCCTTATGTAACTCCTGCTTTAATTGCTCAAGAAAGTCAGAATGGTTTTCTCCAGTATCATCAGTTTCACTAAGTAGAGAGTAGACCAGACTTTGGCCCTCTTCCGAAGCCTTGCCATTAATGGCATAACCCCATTTTTTAAGCTCAGCAATGTAACGTAAAACGGTTCTTTCACTACACTTCAGAGTTTTAACCAATTCCGTTAAACTCAATCCAAGCTTGTGCGAACGGAATAAATTCAAAACTGTGTGCAGCTTGTAGGACTTATTGATATGAATTCTTTCCGTCATATTATTTGGGTAATACCCAGAGATTATTGTGGACCTTCAAATTTCTTCCCCACCAAGCCAAGGCCACTGTTGCTGCTTGTTTTTGCAGTGGATGATCCAAAAATCCATCCAAAAATATTTCGCCATTTAAACAGCGGACGAAAATTTTTTTATCCCGTAAAAATCCGCTTTCGCGCAGGCTTTTTTCAAGTTTTAATTTCAAGCCTCGATCATCGCTGGTTGGCACTGGCATAGGGCTAAACTCCCACAGCAGGGCGCGCAACCCGGGAATTTCCACCAAACTTGCATCCCAATCATCCAAGGCTGCCTGACTTTCAATCCAACCCCCAATTTTCAGCTCATTTTGTTTACAAGTTATTGTCAGTCCAATAATGGGTTCACTGATGGACTGCTTTAATTTTCGCAGCACGTCCTTTTCGATATCCAGGTCATCTCGTTTTCGCAAGGTTCTGATCTGAATTTCATCCCAGATTATACAATCTGGAAACATGTTTTGAATTTGCTTTAGAAAGTAACGGCTATGTTGCAGACTATCACAAGTACCGAAGAGATACAATGCTTTTTCTCCTCGGCGAATTTCTGAAAGCCGGACTCCATATTCATTGGCAATCTGACCCAGTTCTGAACCCAGCGGAGTCAAGGGATTTGCAGACAACTCAGTCTGGGTCTCACTCACCTTGATAATGGAACCATCTTGTAATCGAAGATAGGCTTCCCGATTAGGCTGCCTGAACAACCCAACCACCAATGCAGCCTGATTTCTACCGCAATGAAAAATCCAAAGTCCAACTTTTAGCAAGGAAAAATCATCGATGAAGAGATACAGTCCCTTGGCCAGCCAAGACTCTAGACCCGACTGGGGACTAGGGGCGACAATTTCCAGCCGGCGGTTTTCCAATTCAACTGTAAAACGCTCTGTATCTCCACTGCGAAAACGGGCGCTGACTCGGCCTTTTCTGGCAATATCGGGTAGATACAACCAATCTCCAACTGTGATTTTTGATATACCGGGAATTTGTACCGTTTGTCCCAGGCTTTGCACATCGATATACTCGGCAAAATCATGACTGAAGAGTTGCCATGAATTTTGACAAGTCTGACAAAGCATAAAAACGACGCTGTTATCTTGGCTGTAGAGTTCAAGATTTCGGCTTAGGCGTGCACAGTTTCTTAGCTCGCCGCAATTACGGCAGAAAAATTCGACATCGCGCAAGACAATAGGAAAACCAAAGAGCATTTTTGAAAAATGCTTATTGAGCGAACTATTGGGGCTTAGAAGAACGAATTTTTAAAATGGTCGACTTGAGTCGACGTAAAACATTTTCTTTTCCCAAGACTACCATCAATTCAAAAAGTCCGGGTCCAAAGGAAATACCACAAAGAGCCAAGCGGGTGGGATGGATTAATAAGGCCGCTTTTATCTGCAGTTCCTCAGCCAGTTGTCGATATAAAGACTCCAGCTTGTCCAGCGTGAATTCATTTTCTGGCAATTTATCTATCTGCTCGCTGATTTTTTCGAGTCTTTTTGCTGAATCTTCATGAAAATGTTTCTTGGCCGCCTCCACTTCAAATTCAATCGGATCGACGAAAAAGAATTTTCCATTTAAAACAAAGTCTCCCAGTCTGCGGGAACGGTCTTTCAACAGAGTGATAACCTGTAACAGATAGGCATCATTCAGGTCTGATTCCGAAATACCAGCTTCAAGATAAAGTGGTTTTACCAGGGCAAGAAAGAATTCCGGGCTGCGTTTTAAAAAATATTGCCCGTTTAGCCATTCCAATTTTTTTTCATCGAAGGCAGCACTTTTAGGGCTGATTTGCTTGGAATCAAAGCGTCGAATTAGTTCATCGCGCTCCATGTATTCCGTATCATCGCCGGGATTCCATCCAAGAAGAGAAAGAAAATTGACCATAACCTCGGGTAGATAGCCTAATTCCCGATAGTCGCCGACGGAGGCGGCTCCTTTTCGTTTGCTGAGCTTTCCGCCGCCTTCGGCAAGAATGACCGGCAGGTGGACAAACTTTGGAGGCGTCCAAGCAAATGCATTGTAGAGAATAACGTGGCGAGGGGTGCTAGCTATCCATTCATCTCCGCGTAACACATGGCTAATCTGCATATGGTGATCATCCACCACATTGGCCATATGGTAGGTCGGATATCCATCGCTTTTTATGAGTACCAAATCATCCAAAGTGGAATTTTGATATTCAATCTTGCCGCGAATTTCATCTTTAAATTGGGTTACGCCATCCATGGGACATTTGAGCCGAATGACATACTTTTCCTGCTTCATTCGCTCCAGTGCTTCAGGCTTAGAAATGTTACGGCAATGTTTATCATAGCCTGTCTGTTGCTTATTTAATTGTTGTTGTTCGCGAACTTTTTCAAGTCGCTCGGCGTCACAAAAACAGGGATAGGCTGCATCTTTGTCGATTAATATTTGGGCATGCTCGTGATACAATGCCAAACGTTCTGATTGGTAGTACGGTGTAAAGGGCCCACCTGCGTCCGGACCTTCATCCCAGGACAGACCCAACCAATGCAAATCTTCTAGTAAAGACTTTAAAGCTTCTTCGTCATATCGGCTGCGGTCCGTATCCTCAATTCGCAGAATAAAGGTTCCCTGATGGTGCCTGGCAAAAAGCCAGTTAAATATGGCGGTGCGGGCGCCTCCCACATGTAAGTAGCCGGTGGGGCTAGGGGCAAAACGAACGCGAACGGCGGATTGGGACGTAGAATGAGTGGTCATGCTGCCTGGCTTTGGGTTGTGATGGCGGAGAGGGGGGGATTCGAACCCCCGGTAAGGTAATTTAACCCTACAACGGTTTAGCAAACCGGCGCCTTAAGCCAACTCGGCCACCTCTCCACACGATCTCGAAGCGCCGAATTTAGTTATTCCCACTTCTATCGTCCATGACTGACGCAGTAGAGAATTTAGAAGAGAGGTTATTTTTCTTTTGTGAAATTTCAAAAACACCGTCTTCTCAAAATTGCCTTGATCGGAACAGCGTTTCTCGCGTTTTGTGCCCTGTCTGCCCTCGTTCTTTTTCTGATCGCGATTAACCGAAATCCTGATAATCGCTTCTCCAAGGATGGAATCAATCAAATCTTGGCCCAAGAGAGTGTGGCCTATTATCGGGGAGGAAAAAATCAGGTTGGTTCTTTCTATAAAGATTTACACCGAGACTACGTCACCTATGATTCCATTCCGGAGCAGATTCCCCTAGCCCTCGTCGCCGCCGAAGACGGCAACTTTTTCAAACATGGCGGCTGGGACATTCCCGCCTTTATGGCTGCCATGTTTGACAACATTCGATCGATGTCATTTCGAAGGGGAGGCAGTACACTCACCCAACAAACGGCCAAAATTCTATTCGGTAGAAAACGCAGTGTTATAGGCAAAGTCAAAGAATTGATTAATGCCTATCGCCTTGAGAAATATTTTACTAAAGAAGAGATACTCGAATTTTACTTAAACCAATTTTATGTCAGCGGGAACGGGCACGGAGTACGAATTGCATCTCGGTATTTTTTTGATAAAGACTTAAGCGAACTTTCTTTAATTGAATGCGCTTTTATCGCGGGCAGTGTAAAAGGCCCCAATCAATACAACCCTTTTATTAAATCAACTCAGGTAGCCAAGCGCAGGGCCATCGAGAGGGCGCATATTCGTGTGCATTATGTGTTAACCCGTATGTTTAAAGGTGGCTATATAAAAGAAGCCGAGTATCGTAAGGCCATGCAGGAAAAATTGCAGTTTCGTAAAGGTCGTTTTCAATTCAGTCTCTCCACAAATTTGGTCAATGTTCAGCAAGTTATTGAATCACCAGCTGTTCAAGCAGCCTTCGAAAAGTTTGGAATCGATGATTACATGGCTGCTGGTCTTCAAATTTTTACCACGCTAGATGAATCCTTGCAAAAAGAAACCGAGTATGAAACTTACCATCACTTAAGCCAATTAAACATTTTATTGGATGGATATCAAAAGCCTACCTCTGGTTCTCCGTATATTGTGGGTAAATTAAATCCGGGAAGTTTCTATTTGGGCAAGGTCTGTTCTCTTTTGATTGAAAAGGGAAAACCGATGGGAATAGAGATACAGTTTGGCCCAACCAAGGCTTGGGTAAATCGGGACGCCCTCGAAGTTTTCTTTATCCAACAAAACGCGCATCAAACAGGTGACAGAAGTGTACCATCGCAGAAAAATCAAGAGGCATGGACGCGAAACTTTTTTTCGACGGGAAGCTTGGTCTGGTGTTCGACTCCACTTTCGGAAGATGTATTTATTGAAGACGATTCGCTCAGGCAATTTAACGGATTGCAGATAGAAGTTGAGCCGCGGGTACAAGGCGCAGCAGTTATTTTAGATAAAGGAAAAGTTTTAGCCAATATAGGCGGCTTTGGAAACACCGGTTACGATAGGGTTAATCAAGCGCGTCGCCAATTTGGATCCACTTTCAAACCCATAGTTTATGCGGCTGCCCTGGAATTAGGTTGGACTCCTTTTGACCCATTGCCCAATGCAAGACAAGTCTTTCAATTAGGTACCACTTTTTATTTTCCCAAACCCGATCATCATCCAAGTGATACAGTCAGTCTGGCTTGGGCATGCAGAAATTCTGAAAATTTGGCCAGTGTATACCTATTATATCACTTGTTTGATAAAACTGAATTCGCTGATTTCTGGAGGACCGCGCGCGAAGATGGCTATGCTCCCGATAACTTTCCAGATACAGAAGCCTTTGCCCGTATGGTGCGCGACAGTTTGGGTCTAGTCTTGACGAAAGCTCGTCTTAAAGAATTGCGTTACAGTCAAACGGTTAAAGATGTCAGCTTCGACTTGACTTTTGAAGGGCGTTTAAACGAACAGAACGCTCTTCGCATGTTGCCCTATGGCTGGGCTTGGGCAAAAGAGGCCAGACGTTATGCTAATTCCACTAATGAAGAGAACCGCTTACGCTACCAATTGCTATCGAGAAATTTCCAGAACTATTTGGATAAAGCAAGATCGTTAGTCTCGCAAGAACAGTTCGGACGCCCCCTTTATCGTCATCCCGAGAGTGCTGTCTTAGCCTCTTTCTGGAATGAAATTCCAATTGGTTGGGAAAAACTCCCCCCCATGCCAAGCGTAGAACCCGATGAGATGGGACGCTCAAAATGGGATGATGTTTACATTGAAGGTGAAATCAGGGTATCGACGCTTTTGACTGTGTCAGAAAAAATCGATCAGAAGGAAGAAAATGGGGGAGAGTCGGGTCTTGCCGCACTATACACCCGTGAAAATCTCTATGCCAGCCCCGACTTTAGGGCCATGCTGGCCCTTAGGCATATTGTAGCCTTCTCAAGGCAATTAGGTATCACTTCTGCCTTAGACGCTGTGCTTTCTTTTCCCCTGGGAGTGAATTCAATCACCCTGGGTGAAGCGGCTAGTGCCTATCAAGTACTAAAGGATGGCTTTAGTTATCAGTCTGAAAAAACTGGAAAAAATTATTTACTGGTAGAGCGAATCCTCACCCGTGATGGAACCACCATTTTTGAAGATTACACCGTGAAATCACGGGTGATTTCGGAAAAGACTCGTTTGGGAATCGAAGCAATGTTACACGAGGTATTGCAGGGAGGAACAGGCAGAAGCGCCAAAAGTCACCTGGTGATACGTTCACCGCGTGACCCCGATTTCAAAGTGGCCTTTCCTGCTTTTGGAAAAACCGGTACAACCAACGATTATAAAAATGGGGCTTTCTTGGGATTTATTTCGGGTCCTCGGGGAAACAACAAGGGCTTCGACGCCCTATCGGGTTACACCATTGGTGCTTATGGTGGCTTTGATGATAATGAATCACTGAGAGCTAAGGGATTTAAAGGCACAGGCAGTTCGGTAGCCTTACCCATCTGGTATGGTGCAGCTCGCTCGATTTGTAGAACCATGCATTTCACCGATGCGGTCGATTTTTCTGACCTGCAAATCCAGGTGACTGGAGATGTTCCACGTTTTCACTCAGATAAATATGTGTACTATTTGGTCGATGCCAAACAAGGGCTCCCTTTGCGCGATGAGGACGGAAAATTCGTTCGAATTCCCGCTGAAGAGTTTGATCGCTCTGC